>JAISBQ010000263.1 GCA_031266115.1 Bifidobacteriaceae bacterium | reverse complement strand
CATCCACGGTGTCCACAGGTGGCGGTGCTGCCACGAGCACCGCGGGCGAATACCCGAAGCTCACAAACGTCACCTCACCATCGCCGCATGTCACGCTCTGGGTCACGGTCGCCACGACTTGCAGCGTTGACCCAACGTCCCGCTCAGTGACGAGATACCTCGGATCGGTCCGGCCGATGACATCGAGTTCCGGTTCCCCATCCCACGATGCCAGGTCCCTCGCCCAGAACGACGCAGACACCCGCCACGCCGGCCCTTCGCCCGAAGGGACGTACTCATCGCCCATCCGCAACCCTGTCAGCACGGTCCCGGGCGCCACTGTCGGCGCCTGTGCAAGAGCCGGCAGCAGGATCGGAAGTCGGACCACAGGCGGAACCGCACACGGCCCCGAGGCAGCCGGAGACGCGACCCCGACCACTTGGACATCCCCGGCCCAGGCTGTACCTGACACCGAGGCGAACACCAACGCACGGGCGCACAGCAGCGCCTCGACCCGCGGACCCCGCGCGCCACGACGAGCCTTCACGCCCGTTACCGCCGCGAAGCCCACATTCTCATCTTTCATGCCTATCATCTCTCGCACACCTAACGTCCCACCCTCAAACAAACTCCGTCGAGGGCTGGCCCAAACCCTCATCCTCTCGTCGCGTGGATAGCGCTCATGGAAGTGCCGTCAACGCACGCCAGCTACCGCGCCCTACCTGGCCATCACAACCCCCGCTCTTCCTTCCAAGTTCGGGGTCGATGGCCACACCACAGCCTGCGCCTAGCTTGTGGCGACATACTCTGGGACCCAGTGAGCAAGAACGGAGAGCACCAATGCCGCAGCAGCAACAGCCACAATCGGCAAACGACGCGACCGGCTACTATTTGATGTTGTTGATGCCACGTTGAGAACCCCACTTGACTCGATTGAGCTGCCAATACACTCGCACACGTGCGCCAGCGGCGCCATCTGGACACCGCCCTGCGCGTCCACTCACGCAGGTCCGCGCGTTCGGGTACCTCACCCGTCACACACGGCACGTCACCCTGCGCCGCCATCGGCCGATCCGCGTCCTCAGTCCTCACACTGGCCGCAGATCCCGGGTCGTTCGACTGGCCTGAATAGCGATCGTCACCGCCGATGCCCCCGCTCATTCGACGGCGACCAGATCCCTCACCGAGTCGAGGATCGCCGGCCCAATCCCCGAGACATCGGCGAGTGATTCGACATCCGGGAAGGGCCCGTTAGCGGTCCGGTGGGCGACAATCCGGTCGGCGAGCACCGGACCGATACCTGGCAGCTCCATCAACGCCGCCGCGTCAGCGGTGTTGATGTCGATAAGTTCAGCGTTGACTCCACCTCCGGACCCCGAAGCCGGTGGCAGCCCACCGGCTCCTGGCATTCCCACCGAGCCGGCCGGTCCCTCGTCGACAGCCGGTGGCGTCTCCCCGGGCACAGGGATGTAGACGCGCTCGCCGTCCACAAGCACTCGCGCCAGGTTCACCGCCGCGAGGTCGGCATCGGACCGGGCACCGCCTACCGCGCTGACCGCCTCGTGGACACGCGCGCCGGCGGGCAACTCGACCACACCACCGGCGACGACGGCTCCGGCCACGTGCACCACGATTGCGGCCGGTGACGCGGCTGGCGAAGCCTCAAGGCCCGCGGGGTCTCCCGACTCATCGGGCGCCCCACCGCTCGGGTCCGCGGGGAGTCCGTCGAGCTGGACACCGCCCGGCTCGTCGCTGAGTACGGCCCCATCACCCGTGAGACCATCGCCATCGGCGCCTGCCGTTTCGCTCGCCGGCGCTGGCACCAGCGTGAGACAGGCCGCGGCGACCACGACGGCGAGCATTCCTACCACCGCCAACGCCACGCGCGGCGTTACCATCCACCGCAGTGCGCCGGTCACCACGGCCCGCCGCCCGGACGGACGCGCCCGGTGCCCGTCGATCTCGCCCTGCACCGCCTGCGCCCGCTCGGTCAGCGTCGCCCGCAACCGCAGACGTCCCAGCACGTCAGCCACCTGTTCTCCGGTGTCAAGCCCCGCGTGCCCGGGCCGTCCACCTACGGCTCCAGACCACCCGCCATCGTCCGGCGCTAGTGCGTCCCGCGCCAGCCAGTCCCCCGCCGCGACCGACTCCCGACCCCACCCACCGCCGGCGCCCGCCGAGGCCCCGCGCGTGCCGCCCACGTCGGGGACCGCCCGCCACTGGTCGGCCCGGCCGGTCTGGTCACCCATGGCCGCGAGGCTAGAGCAGGGCGACGCCGCCACAGCCCCGCTGACCTCACGGACTGTGGAAAACCGACCGCACCCGAGGCAGGACTCACCGCCTCCCCGACACCGACACGGACGATGACGTCACAGGTTCCGCCTGACGAGACTTCTCGCGGATGCCTCATCCGCGCCACGAGGCGTCGCGGGAGGTGACAGTCCGCCACTGCCCCGCCTTGCGCGAACCGACACGGACCAGGCGGCCCTCATCCCGCAGCCGTTTGATCAGCCGCTCGACATGGCGCGCTGTCAACCCCATGCGTGCGGCGAGCCCAGCCGCGGTGATGTGCGGATCGGCGGTGATCAACCGCAACACCACCTCAGCGGGATCCCTCTCCGCCGCGCCATGTGTTCCGACATTTATCCCGACATGGCGGGTGGCCGCGTCCTCGTACCCGCGCAGAGCGTCGCCGATGACGCCGAGCATGAACGAGATGAACGGTGCCGCGTCGATATCCGGGTCACGGGACGCCTGTAGCGCCTCGTAGTAGCCCGATTGGTGGGCCGCGATCAGGGTTTCGGTGGGCGTCCAGGCGAAGAGCGGCTCCCACCGGGTCAATATCAACGTCTGCCACAGCCGACCGATTCGACCGTTGCCGTCACGGAATGGGTGGATGTGTTCGATCAAGAAATGCACGGCGCCGGACACCACGAGCGGATGATGCTCGCAAGCGCGCCCCCATTCCAGTAGCTCGGCAACCAGTCTGGGCACCTTCGCGTGGCGCGAACCGGTGTGAATCACGTCCCCGAAAGGGTTGACAATCTCGACATCTACGGTCCGGAAAGCCCCAGCCTCCGCGACCAAGCCAGTGGTGAGGACCCTATGGGCTTCTAGCAGGTCCCCGACCGACCAGGGGTCAAGCCGATCCACCAACTCGTAGGCCGCCAGCGCATTGCGCAGTTCTTCCACATCACGCTGTGGGGCAAGCACTACGTCCCCGTTCGCCACCGCGACCGCCTCGACCGGCGAGAGCCGGTTGCCTTCGATGACGACGGACGAGTGGACGGCCCCGACGCGGGTGGCGCGGCGCAACGTCGGCGTGTCGGCCGCCGTCCCCTCAATGGCAGCGACCCGTTCAACAGCGGCGACGATGCGCTCGATCTGCTCATCCCAGGACGGATCTACCCTGAAGAACTCGGGGATCATGGCACCGCCTCAGGCCGGGACGATGTTCACCAAGCTCGGGGCCTTGATGATGATGCGGCGCACGCCGCGATCGCCCAGGAACCTTCTCACCGCCGGTTCGGCCAGAGCCAGCGCCTCAAGCTCTTGGGCGCTGATGGCGGGGGGGACTTCCAGTTTGGCGCGCACCTTCCCATGAACCTGAACAATCGCCGTCACAGTGTCTTCGACGAGATAGGCCGGATCGCCCACG
>JAISBQ010000070.1 GCA_031266115.1 Bifidobacteriaceae bacterium | reverse complement strand
GCTCTCGGGAAGCGGAATCTGGACATCGATGTGGACTTTCAGATCGCCGCGGGGTCCTCCGGTGCCTCGTGCCACGCCCAACCCGTCGAGAGTGACCTGATGGCCGTACGGGGTGCCCGGAGCGATCGACACCTCACGTTCGCCGTCAAGGGTCTGCACGCTGAGTGTCGCACCGAGGGCGGCGGCCGTCATCGGGACTTGGAGGGTGCAGTGCAGGTCGTCGCCGTCGCGCACAAAGTCCGCGTGCGCGCGGACCCGGACATCCACGTACAGGTCGCCGGGAGGACCACCACCAGGGCCCGCCTCGCCACGGCCCGGCACCCGCAGGCGCGTTCCCGTCCCGACGCCTGCGGGGATGTCCACCGCGACGGTGACCCTCACGCGGACCCGGCCCGCACCCGCACACTCGGGGCACGGAGCCTCGATCACCGAGCCAAACCCTTGGCACGCCGGGCATGGGTTCGTGGTCCGCATGTCCCCAAGCAGCGATCGGACCACCCGTGTGACCACGCCTCGTCCACCACAGGTGCCGCACGTGCGCGGGCTGGTGCCAGGAGCGCAGCAACTCCCCTCGCACGCCTCACATCGGACAAAGGTGCCCACCGCCAGGTCCCGCGACGTGCCAAACACGCATTCGGGGAGATCCAGAGTGACCGATTCCAGCAGGTCGCGGCCGCGTGTGCGCCGGGATGCCGGGCCGCGCATCGACCCCGTGCCGGTCGCCGCCGTGAACAGGGTGTCGAACAGGTCTTGGAAGCCGCCGGCCCCACCGGAGAATCCGAAGCCTGGATCGGCTGACCCCGGTCCGAGCGGATCGGAGCCCATGTCGTACTGGCGGCGCTTGTCCGGATCGGACAACACCTGGTAGGCGCGGTTGACATCCTTGATGCGTTCGGCGGCGTCGGGGTTCGTCCCGGCTACGTCGGGATGCAATTCGCGGCACAGCCGTCGATAGGACTTCTTGATCTCGTCGGGTCCGGCATTGGGGGCGACACCCAAAATGTCGTAGTAGTCGTTGTTCACTCCTGGGCTTTCTCCTCATCGCAGGTCGGGGCAGTACGGCGGTGTGGGCGGCGCCAGCGGCGGCCGTCCCGGGGTCAGGTGGTCAAGATGCGTGAGAGGTAGCGGGCCACGGCGCGCACGGCAGCGATCGAGCTGGGGTAGTCCATGCGCCTGGGACCGAGGACACCGAGGTGTGCCACCACATCACGCCCAGCACCGTACCCGGCAGCCACCAGTGACGTCTCGGCGAGGCCGGGCTGGGTGTGTTCCCGGCCGATGCGGACCGACACCTCCCCCGCGTCTTCCACCATCTCGCCGAGCAGCTTGAGCATCACGACCTGCTCTTCGATGGCCTCAAGGATCGGCTGGATGGTGCCGGTGAAATCGATCGACGATTCGGCCAGGTGCGACGCGCCGGCCAGCACCACCCGTTCCTCGCCTTGTCCCGCCAGCACCTCGACCACGGCGGCAACCACGTCGCCGATGACGGAACGCACCTCGGCGGAAAACTCCCCCGCCAGTGCGGTGAAATCGTCCGCGACCAGTGCGAACCGCCTACCCACCGCGATCTCGCCCATTCGGCCACGAAGGCGCGCGACGTCATCGGCGGCGAGTTCGCAGGCCATGGGCACGATCCGCTGGGTGACGCGACCGTTCTCGGTGATGATCACCACCAGCAGTCGCGCCGGATCCAGGGCGAGCAGTTCGATGTGGCGGACCGGTGAGCGAGCAAGAGACGGATACTGCACCAGGGCAACCTGATGCGTCAGGGACGCCAGCGCCCGCACGGTGCGGTCGACGATGTCGTCCAAGTCCAGCGCGCCCTCCAACAGGGAGGTGATGGCGCGCCGCTCCGCACCCGACAGCGGCTTGGCCGTGGACAGCCGGTCCACGAACAAGCGATAGCCGGCGTCAGTGGGGATCCGCCCGGCGGACGTGTGCGGCTGGGTGATGTATCCGGCGTCCTCCAGCGCTGCCATGTCGTTGCGCACGGTCGCCGGCGACACACCCAGGCCGTGGCGTTGCGCCAGCGAGCGCGAGCCGACGGGTTCCCTGGTGGCCACATAGTCCTCGACGATGGCGCGCAACACCGCCATGCGCCGTTCGCTCGACAATCTCGGCCCTCCCCTCGCCGCTCCCACGCCCGAATGCCGCTGTGCGTGCGGGCGGCGACATCCGGTCGGTACGTGGCCGACGATCCAGCAACCTGCCCACTTGGCACTCTCCGCGCGGGAGTGCCAAGTCTACGCCGATCGCCACCAGCACTGGTGACGGACCGTTGTCCGCCGAGCCGAGGACGGGCCATAGGGACAGGTTCTGGGCACAAAGAAGGCCCGGCCGGGTTCGTGTCGCTCTCGCCCCAGGAGCCACACCAGCCCGACCGGGCGCCATACAGTCAGTTCGACGAGCGGTCCCGCCCGTTTCTTCCCGGATCTGAAAGAATCTGCGACTTTTCTTTCGCCGGCGATCGCCGCGAGTGCATGGAGGGCATAGTGCCTGGTCACCGCAGGCACCGGCGAGCTTCACCGCCGCTCGGCCTCGGCGAAGGGCCAGACGCTCGTCGCGTACGCTGCGCGCGTGGCTTTCGACCCGTACGGTCCCGATGTTCTCGCCGCTGACCCCCACGCGCCGCAGATCACGACGTCGCGCCCGGTGGTGGCGGAGGTGGGGCTTGTGGTCGAGGATGTGGACACGGGGTGGGTCGGCGCCATCGTCGGGGTGGCGAAAGCCGGTGGCATGCATGTGGTGGACCTTGAGGACCGGCGTGGCCGGGTGCGCTCGTTCCGGCTCGGACCCGGGTTCTGGATTGACGGCGCCCCCGTCCACCTCACCGCTCCACCCGCCCCGGGCGCGCCGTCCCGCGAGTCCGGAAGGCTGCGTACGGCGTCCGGGTCCACGGCGGTCCCCGGGGCTCGCGCACGGGTGGCCCGCGAGTCCCGCATCTGGGTGGAGGGCAGGCACGATGCCGAACTGGTCGCCACAGTGTGGGGTGCGGACCTCGCCCTGGACGGTGTAGTGGTCGAGATGCTCGACGGCGTCGACCATCTTCCCGACCGCGTCGCCGCCTTCGGTCCCAGCCCCGGCCGGCGCCTCGGGGTTCTGGTGGATCACCTGGTCCCCGGATCCAAGGAGTCGCGCCTCGCCGCAGACGTGCGCGAACAGGTCCGGCGGACGATGCCGTCCCCCACCTCGCGCGACCCGCTCGCCGCGTCGCGTCCGAGCGCGCGGGTGACCACGGGCGCCGCACCTGCCGGGGGTCTCGACGTGGACTTGCCGATTCTCATCCTGGGGCACCCCTACGTGGACGTGTGGCAAGCCATCCGCCCTCAGCGCCTCGGCCTCGACGCGTGGCCCACGATCCCGCATGGGCGCGACATCAAGGTCGACACTCTCGCGGCCCTCGGCATGCCGCATTCGTCGCAGGAGGACATCGCCGACGGCTGGCGTCGAATCCTTGCCACGGTCCGCGACTGGCGGGACCTCGACCCCGCTCTCCTTGCCCGTGTCGAGGAATTGATCGACTTCGTCACGGGCTAGCGCCACTGAATTCGTGGCCCACGACCGCGCCTACCCGGGAAGAGCGGCCAAGGCCTCGGCATAGTCGTTGTCGGGCTGGCGGGTGGCGGGTGGGTGATCGGTGCTGTCAGCCTGAACCCTCGGTGACGCCCCCAACTATCGCGTCCTGTCCCCTCGGCACATCACCTGGTCCTGGCTTCGACGTTCCCGCAGAGCCCCCCACCGACCTGTCGAGTCTGACCTTTCCGGGCTCCCACAGGCGGCCCCGGCCCCAGAACCTGAAACTCGCCGCTCTGGCGAGCCCCGCCGCGGTCGCAGATCGACCGTCAGCCGATCAGCGCGCGTGTCACCACGTCGGCGAGCAGGCGGCCACGCAGGGTCAGGCGCACCCGTCCGGCCGCGGTCGGTGCTGCGCCTAGTGTGGTGCCGGGCACCGCGCCGCGCTCTGCGCCCAGTCCGCTACCAGACCCCGTCCCCGACCCCGCGCCCGGCACCTCGTCCACCAGGCCGTCCGCGATCAGGCCGACGATGGCGTCGCGTCCGGCCGCTGGGATGTCCGCGACGGAAAGTCCCTCGGTGAGGCGAATCCCCAGCATCACCCGTTCGATCACCTGTGCCTCAGCATCCGGCGTCTCGCGTCCCGCTTCGGGGCTCAACCCGGTGGCGAGGCGCTGGGCGTAGGCGCGCGGATGGGCGACGTTCCACCATCGCACGGGCGCTGCACCCCCCAGGGCAGAATGTGCCCCC
>JAISBQ010000051.1 GCA_031266115.1 Bifidobacteriaceae bacterium | reverse complement strand
AACCGCTGAGCGGCCGGCGAATCGCCGAGTTTGCGCCGCACATGCAGGAGGTGGACATCCACGAGGTGCTCATCTCCCACCCATTCCGGCCCCCACACCACCTCGATCAACGCCCGCCGAGACATCGCCAGCTCCGGTCTCGCCGCGAGCGCCGCCAACAGATCGAATTCGGTTCTCGTGAGAGCCACCGGCGAGCCATCCACGGCAGCCTCGCGCCCGGCGACATCAATGGTCAAGGGGCCGAACGTCATCGTCGGTTGCTGGTGAGAGGACCGGCCGGCGATCCCACCTCTCGGCCGTCGCAGCAACGCTCTCACGCGGGCGGTCAGCTCGCGTGGGGAGAAGGGCTTGGTCATGTAGTCGTCGGCGCCAACGGAAAGCCCGATCAGCATGTCCACTTCCTCGGCGCGCGCCGTCAACATGATCACGTACGCATCGGTGAACGTCCGGGTTTGGCGCGCCACCTCGATCCCGTCCATCCCCGGCAAGGCGACATCGAGGACGATGACGTCCGGATCGTGCTCCCGGATCGTCGCCAGGCCGGTGGGTCCGTCGAGCGCCTGGCGCACATCGAACCCGTCCTTGGCGAGGTAGGAGGCGACGAGGGCGGCCAAGGCAGGTTCGTCGTCCACGACGACAGCGCGTGGCGGAGCGCAAGACGAAGACGACGTCAGTGGGATCGGCATCGCCTGGGAGCCTAGTGCTCTCATCGCCGACCATGAGGCCGCGCGCAGGAGCGGATGCTCGATGGTGTGTGCCCGTTGCACGCATGTGGCGAATGGCGCTGACACCTCGGCTCGATATCGACGAGGTCGATCTGCGGCAGATCTATCTCCGGTCTGGCGACGATTCGTGCCGCGGCACCAGGCTCAGACACGATGAGTCCTTTCCGCCAAAGTGACGCTCGCTGCCAGAAGCTCCGTCATCGGCCGGTAGTCGCCCGGTCTCAACATCATCCACCAAGGCGCGCTCGAAAGCGTCCGGATCGCTGGCCCATAGCCATGGATAGCCGGCCTGGACAATGAGGGCGTTCGCGCGAAAGGCGGCGATCCGCCAGGCCCGCAGTGGCGGCCTGCCCAGGTTTGCCGACGCCGGCGCCCTGCTGGACTACTTGGATGCGGACGACGGAGCGGAAGGTCGAGGCGACCTCCCAGTTCAAGAAGGACCGCAAGCGGGACCTGCGAGGGCGCCACCGGGCCACGTTCGACGCGGATTTCCTAGCGGCGCTGGCCCTGCTGCGCGCGGACGCCGACATGCCAGGCAGATACCGCGACCACGCGCTTGGGGGCGCGTGGCAGGATTGCGCGACTGCCACCTGAAGCCGGATCTGGTGTTGATCTACTCGAAACCGGACTTGGACACCATTCGCCTCATCCGCGTCGGATCCCACAGCGAACTCAGCCTTTGAAGGGGGAAGCCGGCCTAGGACAGCAGGCAGCGACATGCATAACCCAAGGCGGGAGTCCGTCAATCTTGGAAGCGGTGGGCTGGCGCCCAGAACGGCCGACCCGACTTGGTTGTCCGTGAGGTGGTCACGCTCCCGTGCCGTGGCCGCAGTCTTCATCGAACCTTGATCGGATCGCAGGGGTTTGGGTGGGGTCCGGGCTTTAGGCTCGCACCTGTCCGAGCACGTCGTCCAAGGCGCCAGTCGAGTCGTCCGTTTCGAGGATTCCCATGGGCAAGACACGCACCAACCAGGCCCAGCGCACCAGCCAGACTCGCCGCGCGCCCAGGCCCCGCACCGTCCGCACCACCGTGCCGATCTCCGGGATGACGTGCGGAGCGTGCGAGGTGCGTGTGGGCAAGGCGTTGCGTCGCATGCCCGGTGTAGTCGAGGCGAAAGTCTCGTTGGCGCGGGGCACCGCGACACTGGTCGCCGAGGCCCGCGTGTCGGCCGAGCGGATCGACGCCGTGTTGGACCCCGCGGGCTACCACGTGGGTGCCACCGCCCTGCCGCTGCTGGCCCGGGATGCCACGGTCTGGAGGGATGTCGCGGTCTCGACGGCCGTCATCGTCGGCCTGTTGGCCGGTGCATCTGCGCTCGGTGTGGGGAATCTCCAGGAGAGGCTGACCGGGGGCGCGAGCGCGGAAAGCCTGGCCGTGGTGGCGGCGCTCGGGGTGGTCGCCTCCCTCTCCACGTGTATGGCGCTGGTGGGTGGGCTGGTCCTTTCGCTCGCGGCACGGTTCACCAAGGCGCATCCGGGCCTTCCGCCAGCGCGGCGCTTACGCCCACACGCGATGTTCAACCTCGGTCGGGTGGTCGGGTTCGCGGTGCTCGGTTCGCTGCTGGGCGCCATGGGGGCAGCGTTCGGTGTCTCTGGGCATACCCTCGCGCTGTTGACCCTCGTGGTGGCCGTAGTCATGGGCGTGATCGGCGTGAAGCTCACGGGAATCTCGCCGCGTGCAAGCCGGCTCTCCGTCACGTTGCCAGGTGCCATGACGAGGTGGATGGAGCGGCTGGAGTCGAGGCGCGGCTACCGCGATTCGACGGCCCTGATACTCGGTGCTGGTTCGTTTTTCCTGCCGTGCGGTTTCACCCAGGCGGTCCAGATGTACGCCCTGAGCACCGGCAGTCCGCTGCGGGCGGGACTGACCATGGCCGTCTTCGCGGTGGGCACCACGCCGGGGCTCTTCGCGGTGGGCGCCGCCGGCTCGCTGGTCG
>JAISBQ010000045.1 GCA_031266115.1 Bifidobacteriaceae bacterium | reverse complement strand
GCCACGGGGGTCACGGCGGCGCTGACGTCGTGGGGTGGCGGGGCCTTGGCTGGCCTGCTTGCCCCACGCGCCGGGAACCTCCTCTTCGCCGCGCTGCTCGCCATGTCGGCGGGCCGGCTTGCCGCTGTCGCGTGGCGAGCCGGCCACCACACCGGCCAGAGGGAATCTCAGGACTGAAGCGTGACGCTTGGCGGTTGGTCAGGCAGCGGCTCGAAACCCAGGCCACGCGCGCCGGGGCCGACATCGACGCCGCCCCACCGCCAGATCGTCGATTCTCGGAGGACAACACGGGCTTGAGCCGGACGGCCCCTGTCCGGCCCAAGCCCGTCACGGACACATGCTGCTGCCAAGCATTCTGTCCGCCGGGGGTCTCGACAATGCCGCAGATGACCGCGACACCTCGGCTTTGGTGAATTCGATGCCGCACCTCCGCTTGCTGAGACAACCCCCGATTCTGTTCCGCCTATGACGCGCTACACGTCCCTAGGGGCGCTGCGACGTTGCTTCGCGTTGTGCGGGGACGCCTCGGCCCGTCGAAGCGCTTCGCCGCGAGGGGCCGGCAACGTCACCGCAAACGTTTGCGCTTGCACGCAATGTACCGCTGCTCAGTCCCACGCGCAAGCTTGCGGACGCATCAAAAAAGGGCCCGGTCAGTACCGCCGAGGCTCCTAGCAGTCACCCGACACAGGTGGCCAAAGCCTTGGTTTGATACTTCTGCGCAGCAGACGGTTTGAAGTCCCCGTACCGCAGGTACACACTCGCCGACGTCCCCACCTTCCCCAGGCGCACCCCGGGTCCAAGATCCCGAAGGAACTTCCAGTAACGCTTGCCTTTGGCGCTCGGATCCTTCGCCGCCGCCTTGCTGTATGCCCGGTATTCCGCCCGGTCCGGGCCCGCGCCGCCCTTGATGGTCGCGACCTTGGCCACCGCCAGGGTCTGCAGGGCCCGGCAATACCCACCCTTGAGCGCCTTGTCGCGCCTCGCCGAAGGCTTCTTCACTTTCACGGTGTACGTCCACTCGGCCGTCGCAACCGTGTCGGCTGTTGCGGCCGACGGCTCGAACGCGAGCGTGAGCGAGTGGGTGCCCCGGGGCAGGTCGGTGGGCAGCGTGTACACGCCGATGCCGTCCCTCAGGCGCACTCGCCCAATCTGCGTCTCACCCTCCCGGAATGCGACATGGCCTCCCGCCCCCCGCCCGTCCACCGTCACATGCACGGCAAACGTCACCGCGGTTCGCCCCAGGTAGGACTCATCCCCGCTGACGGAGCCCGACAGTTCCGGTGTCCTCTTGGCCGCCAGCACCTCAACGCCGTCACCATTGCCAGCCGCCCGCGGCAACGGCGAGGCGGCGGCCGTCATCGGCGGCAAGACCGCAGCGAGGAGAAGTGCCAACCCACCGACGATGACGCACGAGCGCAGGGTAGTCATGTCACCGAACGCTACACGCACCGCCGCGGCAGGTCAGCGGTTCCTACCCGAACGACCGCGGGTAGCGAGCCTTGTGCCGGCCCACTCCGGGCCGACACTCACCGAACTTGTGGCGTGCAGGCCAGCGGTGTTCGCGGCCTGAGCGATCTCACCAGGCATCACATAGCCGCTACGGCCGGCTTTCGGGGTCAAGACCCAGATCACACCGCCCTCCTCGAGGATGGCGAGCGCGTTGATGAGAGTGTCGGTGAGGTCACCGTCACCGTCCCGCCACCAGACGATGGTCGCATCGGCGACATCTCCCCAGTCCTCGTCGACCAGATCGGTGGCGGTCAGTTCCTCAATGGCGTCACGGAGGTCGAAATCGACATCGTCGCCATAGCCCAACTCTTGGACCCATTGGCCCGAGGCAAAGCCGAGGCGTTCCGCGAATTCGGCGGCTGTCGCACCCACGGCCGGCATATTCCTTTCACTTGGGCGGTCATGCAATGCGCAGGAGCACTCCCGCGCAGTCATTTGTTGGGAACAACGCTAGTGCACTGGCAGACCCGCAGATGACACGCCGCGCCCCAGATCCATCCCCGCGGGTGCGTGGGGATGGATCTGGGGCGCGACACGCCACGGCCTCCCGATCGCAGGCGGGCGGCGGGCCGCGACCACGCGATTATGCTCTGATGTCCATGGCGGTCTTCCCGGCAACCCACACGGTGCCCTCCCCGACCACCGTGCGGCGTCTGCGTTCCCACCGCGACCGAATGGTATCGACCCTGCTCAAGCGCGTGGACGCCGAATACCCGTGGTACGGGACCCTCTCGGCGCAGGATCGATCGTTCGTGTCGCTGGTTGCGGCGGCCTCCATCTCGGCGTTCATCGCCTGGTGCGAGAAGGCGGACGCGGCACCCCCGTCCACCGCCGAAATCTTCTCGGTGGCGCCCCGCGAGTTGACCAAGGCGATTTCGCTCCAGCACACCCTCCAGCTGGTCCGCACCGGTGTGGATGTGTTGGAAGAGGAGACCGAATCGCTGTCCGCCCCCGGACGGGCAGACGAGTTGCGCGAGGCGCTGCTGCGCTACTCCCGCGAGTTCGCCTTCTCCGCCGCGGAGGTCTATGCGCGCGCGGCCGAGTTGCGTGGGTCGTGGGACGCTCGCCTGGAAGCCCTTCTCGTGGATGGGCTAATGCGGGGGGAGCAGGGGCGTTCGATGATCTCCCGTGCCTCGGCGGTCGGCTGGGGCGGGACGGGAGCCACCCTCGCCGTCGTGGCACGGGTAGAGCCCCCTCTGGGTGAGTCGGGCGTGGACCAGCTCCGGCGCGCGGTGCGTCGGGCGGCCCCGGACACCCTGCTCGGCGTCCATTCGGACCGCGTGATCGTGGTCCTCGGAGGGCCGGGTGACCTCCGCGGGCGGGTTGACGGTCTTCTCGACTCGCTCGGGACACGAGTGGTGATCGGCCCCACGGTCGACGGGCTGGATGTGGCATCGCGCTCGGTGCGGGCCGCCTCTGCCGGCCTCGACGCCATCGGCGGATGGCCGGGCGCGCCGCGGCCCGTCCTGGCCGACGATCTACTGCCCGAACGTGTTCTCCAGGGTGATCCCACCGCCCGCATCACCCTCATCGAAGGCGTCTATGGTCCCCTAGCCGAGGCCGGGGGCGACCTTGTGGACACCATGTGGGCATACCTCGAATCCGGCCGATCGTTGGAGGCCTCGGCGCGCGCGTTGTACGTACATCCCAACACCGTCCGCTACCGGTTGCACAAGATCGCGGCCGTCTGCGACTGGGACCCGGCTGATCCTCGCGAAAGCTACGTGCTGCACACGGCCTTGACGCTCGGCCGCCTTGCCGGTGCCGGCGGCGAGTGACCCCCCCCCCGGCCCACGTCATCGCGCCGACCGGTGAGCCACGCGGGCACTTAGGAGGGTTTCTACAACGTTGCTCACCGGACTTGGTGGGGCGCGGCAGGCCACCGGCGCGGGCCCCCTTGGCACAGTGGACGGTGTGTTCGCCCTCCTGTGCCCCGGCCAGGGTTCACAGACCCCGGGAATGCTGACACCGTGGCTCGAGGACCCGGCGGCCGCCGACCTCATCGCCGAATGGTCCGAGGCCGCAGACATCGACCTTGCCGCTCACGGCACCACGTCCGGTGCCGACACCATCCGCGACACCTCCATCGCCCAGCCGCTGATCGTCGCCACCTCGTTGGTGGCCTATCACGCCGCCGCCGATGCCGTCCCCGCGCTGCGCACCGAGGGGCGCCAGTCCACCTCCCCAACCCTTGACGTGGCCGGCCATTCTGTGGGCGAATTCACCGCCGCCGCGATCGCCGGCGTCTTCACCCCCGCTGAGGCCGTCGCACTCGTCGCCGAGCGCGGACGGGCGATGGCTGCCTGCGCTGCCGCTGAGGCGACGGGGATGAGTGCCGTCATCGGCGGAGAACCGGACGTCGTTCTCGCCGCGATCCACGCCGCGGACCTGGTTCCGGCGAACATCAACGGGGCAGGCCAGGTGGTGGCGGCCGGCCTCGTCACCGCGCTCGCGAGACTGGAAGCGGACCCGCCCGCCGGGGCCCGCGTCCGTCGGCTCGACGTTGCCGGCGCCTTCCACACCCCGTTCATGGACGGCGCCCAGTTGCGCCTGTCCCGTGCCGTGGCAGCCCTCGGATCACGGCCACGAACGTGGGCTGCCATACCCGTCCTTAGCTGCCGCGATGGTCAGCCCATCGGCGACCTCACCAGGATCGTCACTCGAATGGTGGACCAGGTGACCAGGCCAGTCCGCTGGGACCAGATCATGCATTCCATCAAGTCCATCGGCCTGCGCGTCGCCATCGAGCTCGCCCCCGCCGGAGTGCTCACAGGCCTTATCCGACGGGAGATGCCGGGGATGGCGCGCGTCAAGGTCAACGGACCCGGAGATCTGACGCAGCTTGCCGAGGCGGTGGCCGCATGAGGGGATCAACCCCGCCCACACCGGCGCGAGCACAGATCCTCGCCATCGACGGGGTTCGGGGGGGACGTCTCGTTCCGAACGATGACCTCATCGGCCCCATCGATTCGTCCGACGAGTGGATTCGCCAACGCACGGGGATCATCACCAGAGCGCGCGCGCGAGCAGATCAGAGCGTCATCGACCTCGCTGCCGATGCCTCCGTCCGCGTGCTGGCGAGGGCGAATCTCGCCGCCACCGACATCGACGCCATCATCCTTGCGACGGTCACCCACTTCTTTCAGACGCCCTCCGCGGCGGCGATCCTGGCGGAGAGGATCGGCGCCCGTGGGGCCGCCGCCTGGGACATTTCCGCAGCCTGCGCGGGCTATTGCTATGGGATTGGCCACGCCGACGCCCTCGTGCGCGCGGGCGCGGCCCGCCACGTCCTGGTGGTCGGCGCGGAGAAGCTCTCCGATTTCATCGACCCGACCGACAGGACCATTTCCTATCTCCTCGGGGACGGGGCGGGAGCCGCCATCGTCGGAGTCGGTGCTACCCAGGGCATTGGGCCGACGGTGTGGGGCACGGACGGCTCGCGGGCGGGACTAGTCGGCCAGACCCGTGGCTGGCGGGAGCCCGGCGCCGCTCCGCCCACCCTCACCCAGGAGGGCCCCAGCGTGTACAGGTGGGCGGTCACGGCGATCCCGAAGCTCGCACGTCAGGCGGTCGCCGCCGCGGGCATCGACCTCGCCGATCTCGGGGCGTTCATCCCCCACCAGGCGAACCTGCGGATCGTCGACCAATTCGTCAAGGCACTCAAGCTCCCGGACCACGTGGTCGTTGCGCGCGACATCGTCGAGACTGGCAACACCTCGGCCGCCTCCGTGCCACTCGCCACCGAGCGGTTGCTCCGCGAGGGCACCGTACCTGGCGGCGCTCTAGCCCTGTCGGTCGGCTTCGGCGCCGGGCTAGCCTACGCCGCCCAAGTGACGCGGCTGCCTGGGGGCGAGCAGTGATGCGTCGCGGTGGGACCCATCGGGTATCAATCGGGGCACGCTTGGACCACCGCCGTCGGCGGCCTGCTGCCTTTGTGGGCCGGGTCGCCGATGGCGGGGCAGACGCGACATTCAGATAGCGAACGGTTGAAGACAAGGAGAAGGACCATGGCATTGGACAAGAGCGAGGTCTTGGCGGGGTTGACCGAGATCATCGTGGACGAGACGGGACTGCCGGCCGAATCGGTGGCACCAGGCAAGAGCTTTGTGGACGATCTGGATGTCGATTCCCTGTCGATGATGACCATTGTGACGTTGGCCGAGGACAAGTTCTCGGTCCGCATCCCCGACGAGGCCGTCAAGGACCTCACCACCGTGGGCGAGGCCGTCGAGTACATCGTCGCCGCCGAGGCACCCCACTGAGCGCGGCGGGGCCACCCATGCGCGAGGTGGTGATCACCGGCATCGGCGCCACCACTCCACTCGGCGGGACCGCGCAGGAGACCTGGCGGGCTGCGTTGCGCGGAGAGTCCGGGATGCGCCCACTTCCTCCCGAATGGGCCGCCCGGTATGAGCTTCCCGTCACCTTCGCGGCTCTTGCCAAGGTCGATCCCGCCGACGTGCTGCCCGTGCCCACGCTGCGCAAGCTGGACCGCGGTGCACAGTTCGCCATGATCGCCGCCAGGCAGGCGTGGGACGATGCCGGCGCTCCCGACGTCCCGCCCGAGCGACTTGCCGCGGTGGTCGGCTCAGGGATTGGCGGGGTGTGCACCATGCTCGACGCCTGGGACACCGTCCGGGAGCGCGGCGCACGGCGCGTGTTGCCCTTGACCATCCCGATGCTCATGCCCAATTCCGCCGCCGCCACCATCTCAGTCGAGTTCGGCGCCAAGGCGGGGGCTCACGCCCCAGTGTCCGCCTGTGCCAGCGGTGCCGAGGCCGTGGTCCTCGCCACCCGCATGATTCGCGAGGGCCGCGCCGATACCGCCATCGCCGGAGGCGCCGAAGCGCCAGTCCACCCCATGCCGCTCGCGTCCTTCGCCAAGATGCAGGCGCTGTCGCTGCGCAACGACTCGCCCAGCACCGCGTCGCGGCCCTACTGCGCCACGCGTGACGGGTTCGTCATGGCCGAAGGTGCGGGCATGCTCGTCCTTGAGACCGCCGATAGCGCACAGGCACGCGGTGTGCGCATCTACGCGCGCGTGGCCGGTGTCGGTTCGACGGCCGACGCCTACGGTGTCGCGCCACCCGATCCCAGCGGGAGCGGCCAGCTCGCCGCCATGCGCGAGGCATTAGGCGATGCGGGGATGGCGGGGAGCGACATCGTCCATGTCAACGCCCACGCCACGGCCACCCCGGCAGGTGACACCATCGAGGCCCGCGCCATCCACGCGGCGCTGTCCGATGACTGCGCTGAGGCCACTCGGGCCTTGGTGAGCGCCACCAAGTCGATGACCGGGCACCTTCTGGGTGCGGCCGGCGCAGTGGAAACAATCCTCACGGCGCTCGCTCTCGCCGAGCGCGTCGCGCCGCCCACCACGAATATCCAGGAACTCGACCCCGAGGTCGCCCTGACGGTGGTGCGAGACACCCCGGCCGCGCTGCCCGCCGATGGGCGTATTGCGGCGCTCAACAATGCCTTCGGATTTGGCGGGCACAACATGGCCATCGTCCTCGCCAGCGCATAGCGCGCCGCCGCATAGGTCGCGCCCTCTACGACGGCCTGGGTAGTGAGAAGAGACGGGCAAGACGCGGCAGCCAGCATTTGTGGATGGCGCATATTCGGCGCCGTCCTCAGCGACCCGGGGGCGAGTGGGGCGGCGGCGCTCAGCCAACCTGATGGAGCCACCTCACGGGAGCGCCGGCGCCGGCGTAGCGGAAGGGCTCGAGTTCGTCATCCCATGCCTGCCCGAGGGCCAAGTCCAGGTCGTGGCGTGTGGCAACCAAGTCGCCACCGGAGTCCAGCGCGGCCCGGATTCGGTCCTCTGGAACCAGAGTGTTGCCGTGGACATCGATCACGGCGTGGAAAATCCCCAGCTCCGGAGTGTGCGACCACCGCCCGCCGTCGGCGCCGGCTGACGGTTCCTCGATCACCTCGTACCGCAGATGTGCCCACCCGCGCAGCGCGGAAGCCAAGCGCGCGCCGGTGCCCTGCGCGGCCTGCCAGGAATACTCGGTGCGCAAACACCCGGGTGCGGCCGGCTGCCCGGTCCAGTCACAGGACACACGGACATCCAGCACTTCACCGGCCACCCACTCCACGTGGGGAGCCATCGCCCTCGGTGCAGAATGCACAAAGAGCACGCCGCGCGTGACAACACTGGTCATGGCCAGCCTCCTTAGCTCGACGAGAGGCGTCTTCCCCTACGACCTCA
>JAISBQ010000027.1 GCA_031266115.1 Bifidobacteriaceae bacterium | reverse complement strand
TCCACGGTAGCGTCATCGAAGAACAGCTGATAGACGAGTCCCGCGCACCCTCCGGGGCGCACGCCGAGACGCAGCCGCAAGTCATCGCGGGGCTCGGCGGCCAACAGCGCCCTGACCTTCGCAGCGGCGGCGTCGGTCAGCCTCACGCCATGGGTAGTCTCGCTGGTCTGAGTCATGATGAATCCTCCGAGTGGTCGGGATGGTCCCAGGTGGGTCCGGTGGCCGCACCGGGATGCCCCTGTCCGCCCAGGTTACCGCTGCGAGCCTCAGCGTTGAGGAAACTGGCTATGGCCGGTCCAAGAACCTCGGGCGCCTCGGTGGGCAGCATGTGGCCCCGACCGGGAACGATGACCATGTCCGCGCCACGTATCACCTGCGCCGTCCGCTCTGTGTGCCGGCGCGCGACCACGTCCCGTTCGCCGGCAACGACAAGCGTCGGCACGTCGATTCGAGCTAGGTCGGCATCGGTGATCCGCGGTTGCCCCACCATCAGTCCCCAGACCCGCGCCCGGCGCCGGGCGCCCGTCGACACCAGAGAAGCCAGCGCCAGAGCGGCCCAAATGACAACGATCGCTATGTGGACCGCCACCTTCATCCCCGAGGGTCGACAGTTCCCGCCGATCAGCACCAGGCCCCGGACTCGCGGTAGGCGATGGATCGCGAGTTCCATGGCGACGTTCGCACCGTCGGAAAACCCGACCACAAAGACCTTCCCGTCCATCACACCTCGCGCCTCGCCTTCGCCGATGGCGGCCGCGACATCCTTCGCCAGATGAGCGATGGTCAAGGGCTGCGGCCCGACAGGGGTCCGGCCATGACCCCGGGCCTCAAGTGTCACCACCCTGAATCCCGTGAGGTAGTCGACGATCCCGTCGAAGAGCCTCGCGTCCTCGCCGTTGCCGTGAAGCAGGACCACGGTGGGACCCTCGCCGCGGACTTCCGCCACCAGCGGCCCCAGCATGGTGGTCACGGTGCGCGGTGCGTTCACGACACTGGGACCGCGAGCCGGGCAAGCAGCAGCGCTTCGGCGAGGACGGCTCGGCGCAGTTCGCCGAGATGCACCGACTCGTTGCCGGAATGCGCCCGCGAATCCGGATCCTCCACGCCCGTCAGCAACACGTCGATTCCGGGAAATGTGCGGGCCAGATCGTGGGTCAACGGGATCGACCCACCTTGACCCTGCAGGACGGGCTCACGGCCCCACGCGGTGGTCAACGCCCAGGTGGCAGCCTCCATGGCTGGCGAATCTGTGGGGAGCGTGAACGGTTCGCCGGGAACGCCATCGTCCACGCTGACCTCAGCGCCGAAGGGGGCGTGGTCCACCACGTGGCGGTGCACCGCCTCTTGCGCGGCCACGGCATCCATCCCCGGAGGGACCCGCAGGGACACCCTGGCGCGTGCTTGCGGCGCGATGGTGCCGGAGGCGTCGTCCACGCGGGTCGCATCGAAGCCGATGAGATCGATCGACGGGGACCACCACAGCCTGTCGGCGATGGGCCCATGTCCGGCCAGGCGAACGCCCGGCAAGATCGCCGCATCCGCGCGAAGGCGGTCCTCGGGATAGGCAAGCTCGCTGTGGCCAGTGGGACCGAGCCCGGCCACGGCCACGGCCCCATCGCTGTCGTGAAGGGTGGCAAGCAACCGGGCCAAGAGCAACGGGGCGTCCAGGAGGGGACCGCCGAACATCCCCGAATGCACCGCATGCTGGGAGACGCGAAGAGTCACAGTCAGCTCCGCGACCCCGCGCAGCGAGACGGTCAGGGCGGGGGTGCCGATCTCCCAGTTGTCCGAATCGGCTACCACGACCACGTCGGCCGCAAGCCTGTCGGCATGCTCGCGTAGCAGGTGGGCAAACGTCGGCGAACCCACTTCCTCCTCACCCTCAATGAACACGGCGATCCCTACGCCGAGATCCGATCCGAGCGCCCGCAAGGCACCCAGGTGGACCACTACTCCTGCGCCGTCATCGGCGGCACCGCGGCCGAACAGCCGGTCACCGACCTGGGTGGGCACAAACGGGTCGGTGTCCCAATCGTCCGTGACGGGTTGAACATCATGGTGGGCGTACAGCAACACCGTGGGGGCGCCGGGTGGACCCGGAATCCGGCCCAACACGCCGGGACCGCCCCACACCCCTGCCTCGGTGCGCGCTCGGACAATCTCGACGTCCTGGACCCCCACGGATTTCGCCATGGTGGCCACCAGCTCAGCCGAGCGCTCCAGCGGGGTGTGATCGGCCGTGGGGGCCGAGAGTGAGGGGATCGCGATCAGGCGGTTCAAGTCCGCCAACACGGCCGGGAAGTCGTCATCGACACGCCGGCGCAACTCCTCGATGTCAGGAACGATGGGTGGGATCGGGTGATCGGCGCTGTTCATGAACGCCAGCCTAACGGCGGGCGGCAGGCGCAGACCTGACCGAGGGCGCCCCAGCTACCCTTGTCGATGTGTCATTTCTCAAACCCAAACGTCGCGACGCGGTCACACTCCCCAAGCCCGAGGGTAAGGGCCGGCCCACCCCCACCCGCAAGGAGGCCGAAGAGGCCAACAAGCGACCTCTTGCACCGACCGATAGGCGCGAGTCAGCACGGATGACACGGGAGCAGCGGGACCGGGCGAGAGACCGCATGAATCGTGCCCTCCAGACCGGTGAGGAACGGTACCTGCCGGCCCGCGACAAGGGCCCTGCCCGGCGGTGGACACGCGACTGGATCGACTCGCGCACATCGATCGGGGAGTTCTTCCTGATCGCCGCCGTCGCGATGATTGTCGGCGTCTTCGCACTCAACCGCTCGCCGCAGGCGTCCGCTGTCATGATCCTCGTCATGTATGCGGTGACTATCGCCTTCGCTGTCGACGCCGCTGTCCGCGGATTCCGGCTTCGCCGCGCCCTGAACGCCAAGTTCGAGGCGAAGGAGATCCCGCGCGGCACCGTGTGGTACGGCGTGTCCCGTTCCATTCAGATGCGCCGCACCCGGCTGCCCAAGCCGCTGGTAGCCCGCAAGGAATACCCCACGTAGGTGTCGCGAACTGCCCGTTTGCGTGGCCATACGGCCGTTGTCACCGCACAAAGCGGCGACGCGGCAATCCCGGCCGTTGAGCGACACTAGGCTGTCCGGCATGGTCACTTCCACATTCCTCGGCACGTCCGGGCTGCGCATCACCAACCTCATCTTTGGCAACTGGCTGACCCACGCCAACCAGATCACCGACGACCTGGCCACGGCATCCGTCCACGCGGCCCTTGACGCCGGCATCACCACGTTCGACACCGCTGACGTCTACGCGAACACCAAGGCTGAGAGCGTTCTCGGCCGGGCGCTCGCCGGCCAGCGCCGCGAGTCACTGGAGCTGTTCACCAAGGTGTTCTGGCCCACCGGGCCGGGCGGACCCAACGATTCGGGCCTGTCGCGCAAGCACATCATGGAATCGATTGCTGGATCCCTCAAACGTCTCGGCACCGACTATGTCGACCTATATCAGGCACACCGCTGGGACGACGCCACGCCCATCGAAGAGACGATGATCGCCTTCGCCGATGTCGTGCGCCAAGGAAAGGCCCTCTACATCGGGGTCAGCGAATGGACAGCGGACCAGATTCGCCTGGGCGTGCGCTACGCGAAGGAGTTGGGGTTCAGCATGATCTCCAACCAGCCGCAGTATTCGGCCCTGTGGCGAGTGATCGAAGCACAGGTGATCCCCACATCCATCGCCGAGGGTGTCTCGCAGATCGTCTGGTCGCCGATGGCGCAGGGCGTCCTTTCCGGAAAGTACCTGCCGGGTCACCCTGTTCCCGCCGATTCACGCGCCGCCCAGGTCAAGCCCGGAGAATCGGGTATCCGCGACTTCCTCACCGACGATCTCCTGACCCGCGTACAACGCCTCCGGCCCCTCGCCGGCGACCTCGGTCTCACGCTGCCGCAGTTCGCCATCGCGTGGGTGCTGCAGAACCCGGGGGTGGCCGGCGCCATCGTCGGCGCGTCCCGTCCCGAGCAAGTCTCGCAGAACGCCAAGGCCTCCGGCGTCGCCATCCCGCCAGATGTCATGGCCGCCGTCGACGACATCCTCGGTGACGTGGTGGTCCGCGACCCGTCCCAGACCGCGGCGCGCGCTCCACACCGCGCGACCTGGCACAGCTAAGGTGCCTCAACCGGCTCGCCGGCCGAGGCGCCCCGGGCCTGGGTGAGGAACGTCGCCACGATGGGCCCGGCGGTTTCGCTCCCCGAATCGCCGCCCTCGACGAGGACAGCGACGGCGAGGTCCCGCTCGGCGTCGGTGGCGAGCATCCACGCGTGGGTCTGAGGTGGGACCTCGTCGCCGAACTCTGCGGTTCCCGTCTTGGCGCCGATTCCGGGCCCCAGGTCGGCCAGGGCTCCAGCGGTGCCTGAGGTCACGGCCTCACGCATCATGGTCCGCAGGATCGATGCTTCCTCGTCGGTCAAGCCTGACGGACCGGACGCATAGTCGCTGCCGCTGTCCTTCGGCGTCAGCACCAACTGGGGTTCCACCCGTGTCCCAGCCATGACCGATGCCGCGACCGTCGCCATCGTCAGCGGGGTGACCACCACCTGACCTTGCCCGATCATCTCGGCCGCGCGGGCGGTTCCCTCCGCGTCGGCGGGGACTTCACCGCCGAACGCATCGATGCCGAGGTGTGTAGTGATGCCCACGCCAAGGTCCGCAGCCGCTGCCGCCAACGCCTCGGTGTCGACCGCGTCGGCCGCACCGAGAAAGGCGGTGTTGCAGGACAGGGCGAACGCTCGGCTCAGGGTGATGGATCCCAGGCCAGACGAGGGATAGCCGTCATAGTTCCCGAACTGGCGGCCATCTACGGTCAAGCTCGATGGACACGCAACCATGGTGTCGGCATGCATCCCCGAGCGGATCATGGCGAGCACGGTGGCTATCTTGAACACCGAGCCGGGCGGGTAGCGTCCTTCCATTGCGATGTTGATGCCCTGGGTGTCGGGGGAATTGGCCACGGCGACCACCGCCCCCGACGAGGGGCGGATCGCCACGAGGGCCACGCGGGAACCGGCAGCGCCGGCCACGGCATTGTCTGCTGCCGTCTGAATCCCCTCATCGAGTGTCACCACCACGCTCTGGCCCGGTTGCGCCTCCACACCACCCAGATCGATGGCGTGCGCCGTTCCCGTCGTCTCCCCCGGCGGCTCGGTGGCCGGCTCCGCGCGCAGACTCACCCCCGGTCTGCCGCGCAGCAGCTCATCGAAGACCCGTTGGAGCCCGGACAGTCCCACCACGTCTCCCGCCGCGATGGCTCCGTCGGACCCCTCGACGATCTCGGCCGTCGCCTCACCGGCGGTCCCCAACAGGGCGCGAGCGAACTCCCTTGTCGGAGCCAAAGGCAAGGTGCCGGCTTGGACGAGGACCGACGCGCCGAACTCGCTGAGGTCATAGGCGCCGACCTGTCCCGCCCGCAGCGTCAACGCCGGCACGAACGCCTGCGGCCCACCGGCCTCGACACGCATCGCGTAGGCGTCAGGATCGATCTCGAGGACCTCGGCAAGACGGCGCGCGACAGCGATGACGTCCTCACCCTCCCTCACCATCGGCTTGTTCACCCCCACGTGCTCGACGTCACGGTCGGTGACAAGCACAGCATTGTCAGCTCCGAGAATGTTCCCGCGCGGCGCGACCTGGCGCTCTTCGACAAGCTCGGCGTCATCGTCCATCGCCTCCCCGACAATCAGCGCGGCTTGCCACACCGCCTGCCAGGCACCCGGACCAGACACCGCCCCGCCCGCCGGGCGGATCAGGCGCGCCCAGGTGTCCATCGCGAACGTCGCGACGGCATCCTCGGCGTCGCTGCCGCGCGGGTAACACTCCCACGTCACCGTGTATCGAGCGGTCACCGCGCTCGTCCCACCCTCCGGTGGAGCGGACGGCGGATCCACCACCTCATCCAGCGTCATCTCGGCGGTGAAGTACCGCAGGTCGTGGACCATCCCCAACCATCGCGCAGCGTTCGCGTGCGCGTCCGCCAGTACGGCGTCATCGGCGCTGACCCAGGAGATGGCATCCCAGCTCCCGGCGTTGAATCCCTCCGCGATGGCCTCAGCAAGATCGTGGGCGGAGCCTACCTCGCCGCCATCGTCCGACCCTGAGCTGGAGGCCGATGGCGTGGGCCCCGGCGTCTTGCCGGCCTCGGTGCACCCAGCCACAACGAGCGCACATGCCAGGCTGGCCGCCAGCACCCGCCACATGCTTCGGCGCCCACGCGCCAGGCCTCTGGTGACCACACCGGCGGGCGATGTAGTCGCCCGACCCTCACCTGGTGTGATGCCTGTCACAGGACGGCATTCAGGCGACCCGCCCATGCCGGTCCCCAGTAGATGAACGCCGTGTACGCCTGAACGAGTGTCGCCCCGGCGGCCAGGTAGGCACGGGCGTCCTCCGGCCGCTCGATGCCACCCACACCGATCACCACGGCCTCGCTGCCCAGGCGCTCCCGCAGACGGCGCACCACCTCGACGCCTCGCTCTCGCAGAGGTGGCCCCGACAGACCGCCTGGCCCATACTCATGCCCGATCGTCGTGTTCACGGCCACCACACCCGCTAGCCCGAGTTCGCTCGCGAGGTCGGCGATCTGGTCGATGTCGTCATCCGACAAGTCGGGAGCGATTTTTACCAGCAGCGGCACACGCCCACCGCGCCGCGCGTCCCAGCCTCCCGCGCCGGAATGGCCAGCGTTCGGTCGCGTCGCGCTCAGACCGCAGGCCCTGCCGTCCCGCATCGCCGCCACGCCGTCGTCGGCGCCTTGGCGAGCCGCCTGGAGGACCGCCCGCAAGGCCTCAGTCTCCTGCAGGTCCCGTAGGCCCGGCGTGTTGGGCGACGACACGTTCACCACTAGATAGTCCGCGTGAGGCGCGAGCAGGCGCGCGCTCGTTCGGTAATCGGCCGGCGCTCGGTCCAGTGGCGTCACCTTGGACTTGCCGATGTTCACCCCGACGATGGCGTCCCGCCCCGCCCGCGTCCGCCGCACCCGCGCGAGTCGCCGGGCGATTCGCGCCGCCCCCTGGTTGTTGAATCCCATCCGGTTGCGCAACGCCCGGCGTTCGGTGATCCGCCACAGACGCGGAGGCTCGTTGCCGCTCTGCGCGAGGGTGGTCACCGTGCCCACCTCGACGTGGGAAAAGCCCAGCATGGTCAATCCGGCAATCCCCTCGGCGTTCTTGGCGAAACCGGCCGCCAGGCCGAGACGCCCCGGCACGTCGCGTCCGAAGACGCAGACAGGCGGGGGCCGGCGACGGACGAAAATCCGGTGCACCACGGCGCGAACGGGCGGGATCGCGCCAGCAACCCGGATCGCGACGAAGGCCAGGCGGTGTGCCAGCTCGGGATCGAGACGCACCAGCAGTCGCTCAAACAGCATCCGGTACACGAGCCGCCACGTTACCGGACCTCGCGCGCGCCGCGCCGGTGAGACCGCGCAGGCGCGCCGACCCCATGAGGGGTGGACCGTGTCAGTGGCACTACCATGACGCGGGTGCCCAACCTGAATCTCAGCGCCTCGTCCCCCGCGACACTTGACACCGATGTCCTGGTGGTCGCCGCCCACCGCGTTCCCGGCGGAGTCCGCCTCGCCCATCCGGACGCTGTGCCTCCGGGCCTCGCCCAACATCTCGCCGAGGTCTTGCCGACCTTGGGATTCACCGCGAAGACCGGCGAGATGGCGCGCTTCGGCTCCCCCGCCGTGGTCACCGCCGCGACACTCGCGGTGGTAGGCCTGGGCGACGCCGACGATGACGCCACTCACCTCTCCCTCGAAGCCCTCCGGCGCGCGGCGGGAGCCGCCGTGAGGCAGCTGGCCGGAGCCGACCGGGTCGCACTCGCGTTCGGCTCCGACACCGTTCCCGCTATCGGAGCCGTCGGTGAGGGCGCACTGCTCGGCACCTATGCGTTCACGCGATATCGCACCGAGGCCGGCCCCCAGCCACCCAGCGACATCACAGTGATCACCCCACTGGCCAAGACCCCGGCCGCGGTCGCGATCGCTGCCCGCGCCGCCATCGTCGCCCAAGCGGTCGCGGAAACACGTGACCTGGTCAACACCGCTCCCAACGATCTTCCTCCCGTCGCCTTGGCGGCGGCCGTCCGAGCCGCCGCGAAGAGCTGCGGAGTCAAGGTAACCATCCTGGACGGCGACGATCTCGCCGACGGCGGTTACGGCGGGATCCTCGCGGTCGGCCGGGGCTCGGTCCACCCACCGCGACTGGTCAAGCTTGTCTGGTCGGGCCCCAAGGCCACAGCCCATGTCGCCCTGGTGGGCAAGGGCATCACTTTCGACTCGGGTGGGCTGTCGCTGAAGACCCCAGCCTCGATGACCACCATGAAATGCGACATGGCCGGGGCGGCCGCCGTCGCAGGAGCGGTCATCGCGGCCGCCAAGCTCAAGCTTCCGGTCAAGGTCACCGGCTGGCTTGCGCTGGCGGAGAACATGCCCTCTGGGACCGCTGGAAGGCCGGGCGACGTCATCTCCATTCTCGGCGGCACCACGGTGGAGGTCCTCAACACCGACGCGGAGGGCCGCCTGGTCTTGGCCGACGCCCTGGTGGCTGCGGCGCGGGAGACTCCGGACGTCATCGTCGATATTGCCACGCTCACCGGCACGCAGGTGCTGGCGCTGGGTCCGCGGATCGCTGGGGTGATGGGTACCGACGATGCCCGGGCCGAGGTTCTGGCGGCGAGCGAGGCGTCGGGCGAGTCGATGTGGCCGATGCCGCTGCCCACGGACCTACGTGCGTCGCTCGATTCACCCGTCGCGGATATTGCGAACATCGGCGGGCGGGACGGGGGAATGCTCGTGGCTGGGCTGTTCCTTCGGGAGTTCACCGACGCCCGGCCGTGGGCGCATATCGATGTCGCCGGCCCGGCGTTCCGGACCGGCGAGGCTGTCGACTACACACCGCAAGGCGCCACGGGGTACGGGGTCCGCACACTCGTTGCTCTCCTTGAGGCGAGGGCGGGGCGGTAACGTCCACCGGCGTGCCCTACCGTTGGGGGATGACCGCACCCCGCACCCCCACCGCTGTGGATGCCCTAGCCAACCAGTACGCCGATTCGCTCGCCGCCCTCAGCCCCATAGACGCAACGTTCGCCGGGATCGACGCCCACGATTCGCGCCTCGATGATCTGTCCCCCGAAGGCCACGCCGCTCGTGACGAGCTGACCACCACCACCCTGCGCGCGCTGGACGCCGCAGTGCCCGTCGATGCCGTCGACCGCATCACGGTGGCCGCGATGCGCGAGCGCCTGGGGACTCACCGCGAGCTGTTCGAGGCGGGCGATCACCTGCGCTCGCTCAACAACATCGCCTCACCCCTCCAGGATGTCCGGGGCGTGTTCGACCTCATGCCCCACGACACTCCCGACCAGTGGGCGACCATCGCCACCCGCCTCGCCGCCATCCCCGCCTGCCTCGCGTCCTACCACCGCTCGCTAGGCGAGGGGGTGCGTCGGGGTCTGGTTCCGGCGCTGCGACAGGTGCGGATCGGTATCGGACAAGCGGAGCGGCTCAGCGCCGATGGGAGCTTCTTCGATACAGTCGCGGCCGGCGCCCACGGCGTGCCCGACTCCCTGGCCCACGACCTCGCCACCGGCGCCACGCAGGCCAAGGCGGCCTATGGGGCGTTGGCGCAGTTCCTCGCCGATCGCCTCGCTCCGGTTGCGCCCACCGCCGATGGCGTCGGGCGCGACCGCTATCAGGTGGCGTCACGCAGCTTCCTCGGGGCCACGATCGACCTCGACGAGACGTACGCATGGGGGCTGGCCGAACTGGACCGCGTGGTGGGTGAGCAGGCGGCGGTCGCAGAGACGATCGGCGGACCGGGCACGACGGTTGACGAGGCGATTGCGCTGGTGGACGCCGATCCCCACTACCGGTTGCATGGGACCGATGCCCTTCAGGCATGGATGACCGAGACCTCGGCTGCCGCCATGGAGGCGCTGGCCGGCACACACTTCGACATCCCGGAACCTGTCAGGGCGCTCGAATGCCTCATCGCGCCCACCCACGATGGCGGCATCTACTACACGGGCCCGTCCCAGGACTTCGCCCGTCCGGGCCGGATGTGGTGGTCCGTGCCCGATGGCGTCACCGAGTTCAGCACCTGGCGCGAGCGGACCACGGTGTACCACGAGGGCGTTCCCGGCCACCACATGCAGATTGGCCTGACGACGTATCACGCCGCCGAGCTGAACCGCTGGCGCCGGGCGATGTGCTGGGTGTCAGGGCATGGCGAGGGCTGGGCGCTGTATGCAGAGCGGCTCATGGATACTCTCGGGTTCCTCCTCACCCCGGCCGATCGCCTCGGCATGCTCGACGCCCAGCGGCTCCGCGCCGCCAGAGTGGTGTTCGACATCGGCGTCCATCTGGGGTTGGAGGCGCCCGGGGCGTGGGGTGGCGGCCGATGGGATGCCGAGAAGGGGTGGGAATTCCTGCGCCGGAACGTCGCGATGAACGAGAGCTTTGTCCGCTTCGAGTTCGAGCGCTACCTCGGGTGGCCCGGCCAAGCTCCCTCGTACAAGGTGGGTGAGCGGTTGTGGAACGCGGCACGGGACGCCGCACGGACCGAGGCCGTCGCTGCGGGTGAGAAGTTCGACCTCAAAGGATTCCACATGCGGGCCCTGCGTCTGGGACCGCTTGGTCTCGATGTCCTGGGCGACGCCCTGTCCGGGGCCTTCGAGTGACCGGGCGGGAGATCTTCTCTTTCAAGGCCTGGGTAGGCGGCGCTCCGGCCGTCTTGCGTGTGTTTCCCGATCGCTACGAGTGGGAGCCTCGCCCCGGCCGTGCGCACCGCACCGCGCCCGATGGCCTCCCTCCGGCGCACGGGAGCCTCGATACCCGTGCGGTCGCTGGGGCGGACCGCCGTCGCAGCGGGGTGACCACGGCCCGTGTCGAATTGGCGCTGCGTCCCGGCGTGGACACGGGTCTCGGCCCAGGCCCCCTCGTTGTCGACGCGCCCCATGACGAAGCCGGCGCGTTCTATCAGCTGGCACTGGAGCTGGCGGGCCTGCCGGTGCCTGCCCGACGGCGGATCCTGGGCGAGCGGATGACCGCGGCGGCGCGCCGAATCGACATCGTCGGTCACTCGATGCCTGCGGCGCCGCCGCCCGCCGGCGGGGCGATTGCCCAGAATGGCGACCACGATCTGGTGGGATGCCTCGCCAGGCTTCTCGCGGCAAACCTGCTGACTGTCGACGAGTTCGAGTCCAAGCGGCGCCTCCTCGGGGCGCGCGCTGACGGCGAGCAGTCGGGCCCATAGCCCACGAGCGGTCGCTCAGGTCGCGGTCGCATGGAGCGGAACCGCGAGTCTCGCCGTCGCGGCCGCGAGGCGTTTGTCCTTCGTCCACAGCTCG
>JAISBQ010000398.1 GCA_031266115.1 Bifidobacteriaceae bacterium | reverse complement strand
CTATGCCGGCCCCGACCATCCGCATACCGCGCAGCGGCCACAGCCGTTCGAATTGACGCAGGTCGCTCAGTAGCCGCCCACGCCGGCGCGTCAACCATCTGTGAGGAGAACCGTGACTGAGACTGTCATCGACGCCGAGGAGACCGCCGCCGTCCCCTCGACCTATACCACCGAGACAGCGGCACCAGCAGGACGCGGGCAGTCGCTGACCGCGCCAGGTCGGGCGCTCGGGCGGCGCAAGGAGGCCGTCGCTCGAGTCCGTCTCATTCCGGGCGCCGGCACCTGGACTATCAACGGGCGGACCCTAGAGTCGTATTTCCCGAACAAGTTGCATCAGCAATTGGTGCGCTCGCCCTTCACGGTGCTCGACATCGAGGGACGATTCGACGTCATCGCCCGGATCAACGGCGGCGGACCGTCGGGGCAGGCCGGAGCGCTGCGGCTCGGGATCGCGCGCGCGCTGAACGCCATCGACACCGAACACAATCGCCCCGTCCTGAAGAAGGCGGGCTACCTGACTCGCGACGCTCGCGTCACCGAGCGGAAGAAGGCCGGCCTGAAGAAGGCACGTAAGGCACCGCAGTACTCTAAGCGTTGATCGTCGCCACATGGCCCGGCTGTTCGGCACCGATGGGGTGCGGGGGTTGGCTGGTCGCGACATCACCGCCGAGTTGGCGCTTGACCTCGCCGCCGCCGCCGCTCGTGTGCTCGGCGGCGGGCGGCCACCTGCCGCAGGTGCGCCGCGGGCGCTCATTGGCAATGACTCCCGGCTGTCCGGGGGATATCTGACCTGCGCCGTCGCGGCTGGCCTCGCCGGGGCGGGGGTCGATGTCCTCGACGTGGGCGTGCTGCCCACGCCCGGGCTGGCGCACCTTGCCGCCACCGAGGATGTCGATCTCGCCGTGATGCTCTCCGCCTCTCACAACCCGATGGCGGACAACGGCATCAAGTTCTTCGCTCGCGGGGGATTCAAGCTCCCCGACACCGTGGAAGACCTTATCGAGGCGTCCATGCGCGAGCCGTGGGAAAGGCCGACGGGCGCGGCGGTTGGCCGCATCCGTACGGACCATCTCGCGCCTCTTGCCTACGTGGACCACGTGGTGAATGCCGCGACCGCGCGCTTGACTGGGCTGAGAATCGTGCTCGACTGCGCCAACGGCGCAGCCTCGGAGGTGGCGCCGGAGGTCATGAGGCGCCTCGGGGCGGACGTCATCCCTCTGGCCTGTACCCCGGACGGGCTGAACATCAACGCCGGAGCTGGCTCGACCCACCCCGACATGCTGCGCCGGGCCGTGGTCCGTGAGGCCGCCGATCTCGGGTTCGCGTTCGATGGCGACGCCGACCGTTGCCTCGCGGTGGACTCCGACGGAAACCTGGTGGACGGCGACCGCATCATGGCCATTCTCGCGATCGCCATGAAGGAGCGCGGGGCGCTGGCGAACAATACCCTCGTGGCCACCGTGATGAGCAATCTCGCGTTGCACCATGCCATGCGCGACGCCGGGATCGTGCTTCGTACCACCGATGTTGGCGATAGATATGTCCTGGAGGACATGCTGGCCGGCGGTTACACGGTGGGCGGAGAACAATCGGGCCACGTCATCATGACCGAGTTCGGTACCACGGGCGATGGGGTGTTGACCGCGGTGCAGGTGGCGTCCCGACTGGTGAGCACGGGGCGGACGATGGCGCAACTGGCGAGCGTGGTCCAGCCGCTGCCTCAGGTTCTCCTCAACGTGGCGGACGTTGACAGGGCCCGCGCCGGGACCGATCCCGGTGTCGCGCGGGCTGTCGCCGACGCGCGTGAGCGCCTCGGCGACATGGGGCGAGTCCTCCTGCGGCCCTCGGGCACCGAGCCACTGGTCCGGGTCATGGTGGAGGCCGCGACCCACGAGAGCGCCACCGAGGTGGCCGAGGCGTTGGCCGGCGCGGTCCGCAAGTACCTCGCCCTGGGGGACATCGCCACGCCCGCCCCGGTGTCCGGCTAGGTGGGCGTCGTGGGGGCAGTCAGCGACTTTCTCCTGTCGCTCGCCCAGTCCTTCGTGGTTCTGCCGTTGGTCACGGCGTTCGCGGCGATCGATGGCTTCTTCCCGCCCGTTCCCTCGGAGTCCGTGGTCATCTCCCTCGCGTCGATCTACGCGAGTGCCGGCGAATGGGGCCGGCTCGCGCTGCTCGCGGGTTTCGCCGCCGCTGGTGCGTTCGCCGGCGACAACATCGCCTACTGGATCGGCCACTTCTTCCAGCCCGGGAAGTGGCGCCTGTTCACCTCCGGCAAGGGCCACACGGCGTACGCGTGGGCCACACGCCAATTCCGCACCAGGGGTGCACCCCTGTTGTTCGCCGCCCGCTACGTCCCGGTGGGTCGCGTGGCCGTCAACATCGTGGCGGGATCCATCAGGTTCCGTTACTCCCAGTTTGTCGCGATCGATGCGCTCGCCTCGCTGACCTGGGGGGTCTATGGCACAGCGTTGGGGGTGTTGGGCGGATCCGTGGCGGGCGACAATCCCCTAATCGCCATCGGGGTCGGCATGGTGGTCGGTGTGGGTGTTGGCGCCATCGTCCAAAAGGTGGTTGGCACACGTCTCGGGATGACCGGGTTCCAGGTGGACGATGACGGCGCGCCGGGCGACCGAGGTGGGCCCCCGGCGGCGGGGTGAGGGCCGGCATCGTCCGCGGGGTCGGTCAGATCTTGCGCAGGCCGATGCGCTGGACGCGATGGTTGGCGGCCTTGGTCAGAACCAACGTGGCCCGCGAACGGGTGGGCAGGATGTTGCGCTGAAGGTTAGGGGCGTTGATCGTGTCCCAGATCTCCCCGGCCACCTGCCGCGCCTTGATGTCGGTGAGCGCCGCGTACCTCCGGAAATACGAGCGAGCGTCCGCAAAAGCGGTGGCTCTCAGGGCGCCGAAGCGCTTGATGTACCACTCACGGATGTCGTCTTCGGCGGCATCGATGTAGATGGAGAAGTCGAAGAAGTCGCTGACCGCGAGGCTTGCCCCACCCTCCCCGCCGATCCGCGCCGGCTGCAGCACGTTCAGTCCTTCGACGATGAGGATGTCCGGGGCCCGGATCACCGTGGTCTGACCAGGCACGATGTCGTAGGTCAGGTGTGAGTAGACCGGCGCGGAGACTTCAGGGCTACCGGACTTGATGGCGGCGAGGAAATGCACGAGCGCCGCGCGATCATACGATTCGGGGAATCCCTTGCGGTTCATGAGACCGCGCCTGGTCAACTCCGCGTTCGGCAACAGGAAACCGTCGGTGGGGACCAG
>JAISBQ010000392.1 GCA_031266115.1 Bifidobacteriaceae bacterium | reverse complement strand
CCCCGGCCGTTGCCGCCGCCGTAGAGGTCGATGACAACCCCGTAGACGGTCTCGTGGGCTGGACGGTAGAAGTCCTCGGGCCGCAGGACTTCCACCACCTCGGCGATGGCGTCCTTCGACATCATCATGCCGCCGAGCACGCACATCTCGGCGTCGATGTCCTGCGGTGGGATCCTGTCGAAGTCGACCGAGCCCGCGATCCGGTCTACGTCTGTCACCGCTGACACGTCGGGGCTCCTCCTTGTCGGTCCTTGTGCATCTGGCGGACGAGATGCTGAGGCGATTCAACAACCGACCTACGACATTGGCCCTAGGCCAAGCGTTGGCACTCTAGGGGTTCCGGGCCCGGCGAGGCACCTCGGCGATCCACGCCCTGGGGAGGGCTCGTGGATAACTATCAGGCGGGCGGTGAATAACCTGCGGACAACTCTCGCCGGCCTCCCACAGGCCTCGGGGGACCCTGTGGACCAACCTGGTGATATCTCTCACATGTGTGGCGGTGACCAGGGAAAATGCCGTCCACCGCCTGTGGACAGAAACTGGCGTCGGGAGATCTCGCCTGGTGGACGGGCGTCGGGAACGTGCGCCGGGGCCGGCCCGCTCCATGCGGGCGTGCCGGCCCCGGCGAGACGGTTGACTCAGGCTGCGACCACGTCGAGCGCGATCTTCGCCGTCACCGATTCGTGCAGGCGGACCGAGACGGTGTACTGGCCGAGAGTCTTGATGTGGGTGCCGATTTCGATCTTGCGCTTGTCCAGTTTGGGGCCGCCGGCGGCGGCCACGGCCTCGACGATGTCGCTGGTCGTGACCGTTCCGAACAGGCGCCCCGTGGCGCCTGCCCGCATGGTCACGCGCACCGTCAGGTCGGCGAGCCGTTGGGCGGCGCGTTGGGCATCTTCGGTGGTCGCCAGGGCCCGGACTCGCCGGGCCTTGCGCATGGCCTCGATCTGCCGTTCGGCGCCACGGGTCCACGGGGTGGCGAGCTTGCGCGGGACGAGGTAGTTGCGGGCGTAACCGTCCTTCACGTCGCACACATCCCCGGCCTCGCCGAGTCCCGAGATCTCATGGGTGAGGATCACTCTTGCCATGGTTGCGCTGCTCCTATCGGGCGGTGGTCGAGTAGGGGAGGAGCGCCATTTCGCGCGCGTTCTTGACAGCGCGTGCGATGGCCCTCTGCTCCTGGACGGTCACTCCAGTCACGCGGCGTGCACGGATCTTGCCGCGGTCGGACACGAACTTGCGTAGCAAGGTCGTGTCCTTGTAGTCGATGCCTTCGATCTTGGCGCTCTTGAGGGGATTGGCCCTCTTCTTTGGCTTGCGGACAACAGGCTTGGCCATGTCGTTGCTCCTTGACGGTCGTTGTGCCAGCTCATCCGGCCGGCACGGGTTCACGGATTGTGGCGCCCCGCGGCGAAGGGGACGTCAGAATGGGGGTTCGGAGTCGGGACCGGCCACCCCGGGAGTGGCCCATGGATCGTCCGCCGGACCTTGGGCTTGCGCGCCGTAGGGAGACGGTCCTGCGGCCGGCGAAGCACCCCCGTAGCCCTGAGGCGAGGTGGACGACGGCGCCTGGCTAGCCCCGCCGTAGGGTGCCTGGCCCTGATGGCCTCCGTAACCCTGACCCCCTTGGCCGCCAGAGCGGCCTGTCCGGGTGACCTTGGCCGAGGCGTAGCGCAGCGATGGGCCGATCTCCTCGACCTGTAGTTCGATCACGGAACGCTTCTCGCCTTCTCGTGTCTCGAAGTTTCGTTGCACCAACCTGCCCTGGGCGAGCACGCGCATCCCCTTGACGAGGGACTCGGCCACGTTCTCGGCCGATTCGCGCCAGATCGAGCAACGCAGGAATAGAGTCTCGCCGTCCTTCCACTCGCCGCTGGCGCGATCGAAGGCGCGCGGCGTCGAGGCGATGGAGAAGTTGGCGACCGCTGCCCCGGATGGGGTAAATCGAAGTTCGGGATCTCCGGTCAGATTGCCTATCACCGTGATGAGTGTGTCACCGGCCATGCTGGGACTCCTGTTCGATGTCGGTGTTCTCGAGTGGTGTGGGGTGGATAGCCGCAGCCGAGGGGTGCGGCACGCGGTCAGCGCGCGTCGGAGCGCAGCAGTTTGGTACGCAGGACGGTCTCAGAAAGGCCGAGTTGGCGATCGAGTTCCTGCGCATCGGCCGGGGTCGCCGTGAAGTTGACGACGACGTACAGACCGTCGGGCTTCTTGGCGATGGGGAAGGCCATGTGGCGTTTGCCCCAGATATCGATGTTGTCGACGGTGCCACCGGCCTGGGTGATCACCGTGAGGAACTTGTCAAGCGTGGGAGCGATGGCTGATTCCTCGGCATCCCCGTCGAGGATGATCATGATCTCGTATGGACGCATGCGAAACTACCCACCTCCTTTGGTCTTCGGCGGCCACGGTCCTTCCGTGGCAGGAGGGTACGAGCGTCGCCCGCCCACGGCGCCGATGGCGCACGCGCAAAGCGGACAAGGCAGGGTAGCACCCGCCGCCGCAGACGGCCAGGCGCTCAAGCGGCGTCCGGCGTCCGGGCGGCTACTGGTACACCGTCACGGTGGCGCGCACCGGGTAGTGGTCCGATGGCTGCACGGAAGCGGGGGCAGCGTATTGGACCGAAAACTGGTGGACCTGGACCTTCGGGGAGGTGAGGATGTAGTCGATCCGCGCGCCGCGAGTGTTGGTGGCAGTGAAGTTGTGGACCGAGCCGTAGTGGATGTTCGCGACCTCGGCGGCCACCAAGTCGGCGGAGGCAAATCCACCAGCGGCCAGAACCATCGGCGGCGTGACGGGGAACTGCATGGCCGTCGCGTTGAGATCGCCCGTGAGGATCACGGGCAGATTGGTCGGGTTGTGGACGCGCAACGATTCCAGCAGGAGATTGGTTTCGGTCAAGCGCAGGTCGTTGACGCTGGCCGAGCCGCCCACCGAGAGGTGGGTCGAACCGAATAGGAAGCCTTGCCCCGTGGCGAGGTGGCGCATCTGTACCCAGGTGACATACCGGCGGAAGCCAGCGTCGATCCCGAGGTATTCCTGGCCGCAGGTCTCAACGCCGAACAGGGCCGCGTTATACAGGACATGATCCGAGAGGGTGGAGCACTCACTGCCCGTGGCCGGATCGGCCGCGACCGCCATGCCGGTTGCCAGGCCGAGTGCCAACACTGGCCGCATCGGATAGCCCGCCTTGATGGACCATGCCGCCTCTTGAATGCCGACGATGTCGGCCCCCATCGCCTGGATGTTGGCCGCCAGAAGTGGGACGCGATCCCAGTAGCTACGACCGAGTGCATCGTCATAGGTGACGCCGAGGACGTTGAAGGACCCGACACCCACCGTGAACGCCGGGCCGGTGAGCGGAGCCGCGAACGGCAGCGCCGCAGGAACAGGCGCTGATGTGGCGGAGGTCTTGCCCAAGCGCTCTGCCTTCACGGCGACCGCGAATTGGGCGGGCAGACCCCATGCCGTCCGATCGATGCCCACCAGGTCCATCGCCGTCGCCGGGGCGTTCACACGCTCTTCCCAGACCGGCGCCGCCCCCGCCCCGGGAAGGAGTTGCACGGTGTAGGCGGTCGCATATGTCGAGGCCGCCCAGGTCACCCGCGCCGATGTGTCCGACAGCGGGCGGACGCTCACGTCCGCGGGTGCCGCCGGCGTGCGCACGCCGGTGTAGACGCGCAACTTGGCGGACTTGAGCTTCTTGGGCCGGTCGATCGTTGTGATCCGGATCCAGAGCTTCTGGTTCTCCTTGATGGAGCCACCGCCAATCCATGCGGTGTTCTTCTTG
>JAISBQ010000355.1 GCA_031266115.1 Bifidobacteriaceae bacterium | reverse complement strand
GTGCTCAGTGTGATGCGGTGGAATCGTTGCCAGGAATTGTCGCGTCGGGGGCGTTGCGGGCGGGCCCTGAGGTGGTTCTTGCCCAGTTGCCGTCGACGTCGATTTCTTCAGTGGAGGTCACGCCCGGGTTCGGGCGATTGATGGACCTGCGCCGCGTGGAGGGGGCGTGGGGGGATGGGGTGTGGGTGTCACAGGACTTGGCGGACGCCATCGGCCTCAGGTTGGAACATCCGATGGTCCCTGTGAAAGGCGGGGACATGTTGAGGGTGGATGGGATATATGACTATCCGAATGATGGGCGATCCCCCGTGTTGACCTATCAGATTGTGTCTCCGACGCCGGTGGTGGGCCGGTTCGATGAGTGTTGGGAGCTGGTGTGGCCGGATCCGGACCTTGCGGCCCCGGTGTTGACGCTTCCGGCAATACCTGATTTCTCGGGCGGGGAGCCGGCTCGTGTGTCTGTGGGACAGGTGAATACCACGCTCGGGCTCTCCTTCGACGGGCCTGCACGGTTTGCCGGGTTGCCGTTGGATGCGATGCGTTTCGCTGGCGTGGGGATCGCTGTGGTGATCGGGTTCGTGTCGGTGCGTTTGCGGCGGTTGGAGTTGGCCTCAATGTTGCATGCGGGTGTGGCGAAGACAGCCGTGGCTCTCCAGGTCACGATCGAGACCGCATGGTGGCTCCTGCTCGGGCTTGCACCGTCTGTTGCTGCCGCCGCATATGCCGCACGGGCCGGAAACACCACCGAATGGGTCACGGCGTTCCTCCCCGCCGCCCTCACCCTTGGAGCGGCCGCGGCCACAGCCATCCTGGGTGCGCTGGCCGCCATCGTCCTCACCCGCGAAATCCACCTCTTCCGCTACTTCAAGAACCGGTAACCACGCCGCTATCACAGGCACGCGAGCACGGCCTGCGTGTGCGCCGTGCAACGCTCAGGCCGGACCGGGGATCGCTGTAAGCTCGCCCACCATGGCTGCCGCACACCGCTCCGGGTCCCCGCGGGACCGCACCTATCCGCCGCTGCCCGAACCGCTGCCGTCACCCGTGGCGGACAACCACACCCATATCGAACCCGGCCAGGCGCCACGGGAGGCAGGGGAGGAACTGGCTCTCGCCGAGCAGGTGGCGCGGGCCGCCGCCGTGGGTGTCACCCGGATTGTCCAGTGTGGATGCGACCTCGACTCGGCCCGGTGGACGGCCAATGTCGCGGTTGCCAACCCGGCCGTGGTGGGCGCCATCGCGATCCACCCCAACGAGGCCCCGCGGCTCACCGCGCAAGGCGAATTCCCCGAGGCCCTGGCCATCATCGGACGCCTGTCCGGGGACAATCCGCGGATCCGGGCGATCGGGGAGACCGGGCTGGACTACTACCGGACCCGCGACCCTGAAGCCCAGGCGATCCAGCGGTCCGCCTTCCGCGACCACATCGCGCTCGCCAAGGAACTGGATCTCGCCCTGCAGATTCACGACAGGGAGGCCCACAGCGACATCCTCGCGATACTGGATAGCGATGGCGCACCTGACCGCACGGTGTTCCACTGCTTTTCCGGCGATCGGACGATGGCGGTCCTCGCCGCGAGCCGCGGATGGTTCATCTCCGTGGCCGGTCCGGTGACGTTCGCCGGCAACGATGGTCTTCGCGAGGCGGTGTGCGCTGTGCCCTTGAGCCAGGTGCTCGTGGAGACCGACGCCCCCTACCTCACCCCACACCCATACCGCGGGCGGCCGAACGCCCCGTACATGGTTCCGCACACCGTCCGGACGGTCGCTGAGCTTGCCGGAGTTCCGCTCGACGCCGCGTGCCGGACTCTCGACGCGAATACCACGCGCGTGTACGGCGAGTGGTGAGGGAGCACACGGACTCGCCGAATCGTTGTCAATCCGTTACCGTCTTACCTGTACGTCTTCTTCCCCTTCAACGCCGTGCATGATTTGGAGTGTTCCGCTCGTGTTGTTTGCTGAGGCTCGCCGTGGCGTAGCTGCCGCGCCCACGGACCGCAGCGCACCGGTCCCTACCCGCCGTGACCTGCGCACCAAGCGTCGCGCTCGTCGGTGGCGCACTGTCGCCAAGGGGAGCGTTATCGCGGTGGTGGCATTCGGCATCGGCGGCTTTGTCACCCTGAACAAGACGGTCGCCGTAGATGTGAACGGCGACCGTACGGTGGTGACCACGTTGGCGTCCACGGTGGGTGGGTTGCTGGCGGATCGCGGTGTCGAGGTGAGCGAGCGGGACCTGGTGGCCCCGGCTACCACCGCGCCGGTGCCCCGCAACGGCGAGGTGGTGGTGCGCACGGCGCGCGAGCTGTCGCTGGAGATCGACGGACGCGTGGAGGAGGTATGGACCACCGGCGCCACCGTGGGCGAAGCGTTGGCCGACGTGGGTGTCAGGGCCGAGGACGTGCGCCTGTCGGTGTCGCGGTCGGCTCCGGTGGCACGGCTGAACGAGCCGGTCGAGGTGTTCACGCCGAAGGAATTCACCGCTGAGGTGGATGGGGAAGTCCTGACCACCGTCACGGATGCCACGACGGTGGGTGAGGCGCTGCAAGAACTGGGGGTTGTGGTCGGTGAGGCGGATACGGTGTCGGCGCCCCTCACGGATGCTGCGGCGGACGGCATGACCGTGGGAGTCACTCGCTCCATCGCCGAGGACGGCACCGAGACCACGGTGGTTCCTTTCGATGTGGTCGAAGAGAAGGATCCGACGCTGCTCAAGGGTGAGAAGAAGGTGACTCAGAAGGGTCGCGCGGGTGAGCGGATCGTCACCTTTACGGCGACGGTGGTGGGCGGCAAAGAGGTCGATCGCGAGGTGCTGACCGAGGTTGTCGTGTCAACGCCGCGAGACGAGGTTGTCAAGATTGGCACCAAAGATCCTCCGCCCAAGCCCAAGCAGACCCAGGCAACCTCGTCAGTTCCTCAGGCGTCGGTCAAGGTGTCGGCTGGCAGCGCCAAAGCAATCGCCAGAGACTTGGTGCCCGACGACGACCAATTCAAGTGCCTTGTCGCCCTGTGGGATCGCGAATCCGGCTGGCGAACAACCGCCTCGAACTCCTATTCCGGCGCTTACGGGATCCCTCAGGCGCTACCCGGCTCGAAGATGGCCTCGGCCGGCGCCGATTGGCGAACCAACCCGGCCACACAGATCGAGTGGGGCCTCGGCTACATCAAGGGCCGCTACGGCACGCCGTGCGATGCGTGGGGTGCCTTCCAATCCAAGGGCTGGTACTGATCGCCACGGATGCGGACCCGCCCGGGGCGTGCCCGGGCTCCGACCGGAGCGCGCGACTGATGGCGTGCGGCGGCGCAGGTCCGGATTCTGGTCCGGCCGAGGCGCCGGGAGCGAGTGGAGGGGTGGCGTCGAGGCTGGCGGTTCGGCATTGCGGCGACGGTGTCCGCCTGCTGACTCCCCGTGACATCCGCACCCTGGCCGAGCGCTACGGTGTGCGGCCCGTCAAGTCCCTCGGGCAGAACTTCGTCGTGGACCCGGGGACTGTGCGGCGGATAGTCCGGTTGGCCGGTGACCTTCCCGTGGACGATGACGCACCCCCCTCGGAGAGATCGCCTGCCGTCCGCTCGCCGGCGGCAAGCGCCAGTCCGGTGCGATCCGGGACGACGACGGGGCAGGCCACGCCTGGCGACGAAGAGTCAGGACACCAACGGGCCCTCGGTGGGCACCACGTGATCGAGGTGGGGCCTGGCCTCGGATCCCTGACTTTGGGCCTGTTGGAGGCGGGATGGCGGGTGACCGCCATCGAAATCGACCGCATCCTGGCGGGGGCGCTGACGGAGATTGTCGAAGAGCAGGCGGGTGGGAAGGCAGCGGGGCTGAGCGTGGTTCACGCTGACGCCCTGGCGGTGCGCGACGTGCCCGGTCCGCCGCCGTGCGCCCTGATCGCGAATCTGCCGTACAACGTTTCGGTGCCGGTGATTCTCCATGCGATGGCGACGTTCACGGGGCTGCGCGGAGCGCTGGTCATGGTGCAATCCGAGGTGGCGGACCGGCTGGTCGCAGGACCCGGGGGGCGTGCGTACGGTGTGCCCTCGGCGAAGCTCGCCTGGTATGCGACGGCGCGCCGGGTGGGCAGCGTGGGTCGGGCGGCGTTTTGGCCGGTGCCGCGGGTTGATTCGGCGCTGGTGGCGCTGGTGCGCCGCGAGGCGCCGCCCACCACGGCGAGCCGCGAGACCGTATTCGCGGTCATCGACGCGGCGTTCTCGCAGCGGCGCAAGATGCTGCGCTCGGCGCTCGCGGCGTGGGCTGGGGGTCCCGAGCGGGCGGTAGCGGTGCTCGCGGCGGCGGGAATTGACCCTACTGCGCGAGGGGACCGTTTGACGGTTGCCCAGTTCGCGCGGATCGCCGAGGCCGACGCGGAGGTGGGACGGTGACGCGGCAGGCGGTGGCGGTCGCACCGGCGAAGCTCAACCTCCACTTGGGTGTGGGGGAGCGCGGCCCCGACGGCTACCACCCGCTATGTACCGTGTTTCAGGCGGTTGACCTGTGGGAACGTGTGACGGTGACGCTCCGGGACGCCCCGGGAGTCCGAATCAATGTCGCCGGTGTCGGCGCGCCGCGAGTGCCGCGCGATGAGACGAATCTCGCCGCCCGCGCGGCTCGCGCATTGGCTCGACGGGCAGGCGTGGACGTAGCGGTGGACATTGAGATCGACAAGACGATCCCCGTGGCCGGAGGTCTGGCAGGAGGATCCGCCGATGCCGCAGCGACCCTGCTCGCCTGCGACGCCCTCTGGGAGACGGGTTTGGCACCGGATGACCTGCGGGAGGTCGCCGCTGCCCTCGGCGCGGACGTCCCGTTTGCCCTGATGGGAGGCACGGCGCTCGGACGCGGGCGGGGTGAGACTCTGGAGCCGCTGCCCGTCGCCACCGACGTGTGGTGGGTGCTGATCACGAGTGACCGGGGTCTGGCCACCCCGGAGATGTTCGCTGCCTGGGACCGCGCGCACGGCCGTCTGGCTCGGGGTTCGACCGGTGTGCCGGGCGAGGTGGACAGAGCCGGTGGAACAGCCGGACTGAGTCACGCGGGCCGAGCCGGCGAGGCTGGGTCGAACGTGACGCCGAGGGGGCCCGCTGCCCGTCGCCAGCTTCACCCGGCGAGCCCCGCAGAGGTGGGGCTCCAGCGACCGGCGCACCTCATTGAGGCGTTGACGCGCGGGGACCTCCCTGAGGTGGGGCGTCTCCTGGTCAACGATCTCCAACCATGCGCGCTGGCAGCCGCCCCGGAGTTGGGCGCGAGGTTGAGCGCAGCGCTGGCGGCCGGCGCCCTGGGCGCGGTGGTCTCCGGGTCCGGACCAACCATCGCCGCGCTGAGCGCGTCTCACGATGCGGCCGTCCGGATCGCGGCAACCCTGCGCTCCGAACCGCTGGCCTGCGCCGCGACCGTCGCGCGAGCCGTCCCCGGCGGCGCCCACCCTCTGTTGGACGAAGCGTAAGACGTGGTGCAGTACCATCTGTGGTGTGTTGTCGTTGACAGTCAGATTGGACGCCGAGTCATCGTCGGCGTTGGCCTACATCCAGGAGCACACGGGTGCGGACAAGTCTGAATCGACCAGAGCGGCGTTGATCGCACAGTCCAGGCGGCTGCAGGCACAGGAACTGCGCTGCGAATCGGCGGCTCTTCGGGATGACCCGGCCGACCGTGCCGAGATGTTGTCTCTCGCCTCCGACCTGGCCGACATCAATGCGTGGTGACCTGTATGAACTGCGTGCTCCGCGAGATGCGCAGGGCCATGAGCAACGGGGGCGGCGTTACGCGGTGGTCGTGCAATCCGACGATCTGCTGCTGTCCACCTGTCTCGTGGCGCCGACCTCGACCGCCGCGAGGCCGGCATCGTTTCGCCCTGAAATCACCGTGAAGGGCGTGGCCACACGGATTCTGGTGGAACAGACCGCCGTCGTTGACCCGACCACGCGTCTGGGCGCCTTTGCAGGACGTCTTGACCCCGAAGAGTTGCGCCGGGTCGATCAGGCCCTCGCCGCAGTGTTGAGTTTAGGCCTTCGCTGACAGCCGTGTTCAGCCCGCCTCGTCGATGGCGTCGCCGGCCGGGCATCCCACGAGGTGGTCGTTGACCACGCCGCACGCCTGCATGGTTGCGTAGATGGTGACCGGGCCGACCCACGTGAAACCGGCGGCCTTGAGGGAGCGGGTCAACTCTTTGGCCTCGTCCGTGGTGGGCGGCACCTCGCTCCATGCGTGCGGCCGACGATGGCGGATCGGGACATGAGACCAGATCATCGCCTCAAGCGTCCCGCCACCTTCGTGCAGGGCCCTCAGGGCCTGGGCATTCGCGACGGCGGCACGAATCTTGCGTTCGTTGCGGATGAGGCGGGGGTTGGCGAGGAGGTGAGCGACGTCATCGTCGGTGAAGGCGGCAACGGTCCTGGGGTCGAACCCTGCAAACGCCTCACGGAACGCCTCGCGGCGCCGCAGGACTGTCAACCAGGACAGACCGGACTGGAACCCCTCCAAGACGAGGCGCTCCAGCAACTCCGGCTCGCCGTGGACGGGCACGCCCCACTCGGTGTCGTGGTAGAGGGCGTAGGTCGCATCGCCAGACCCGAAGCAGCGCAGCGGTGGGTTCTCGGTACTCATGGCGTCCATCGTCCCCCATCTCCCGCGCAGCGATGGAACAGACTGTGGACAACCCGCCCTCACGCTGGGACTTTGCGTCTGACGGCAAGAACTTTTCAACTGGCGGCGAACTTGTCATAATGGCGCCGTGAGGGCCAGGGCGAGTGTGCCGGGTGCGAGACACGGACGGATGTAACACTATGGCCAGTTCATCCGCCCGCGCCGTCGAACGCGCCCTGGCTCTCCTCACAGCCGCCTGCCAAGCCGGTCCCATCACGCTCTCGGACGCCGCCAGGACCACCGAGCTCGCCATCTCCACGGCGTTACGTCTACTCAGGACCCTCGAAGCCGCAGGATTTGTCGCACGGGATGCCGAGGGCCGGTACGGTCCCGGGACACTCATCGTCCAACTGGGTGCCGCCGCCATGTCAGAGCAGTTCCTCGTGCGGCTCTGCGCCCCGGCCATGGATGACCTGGCCGCCGCCACAGGCGAATCGGTCTACCTGTCCGTGCGTGGCCATGGATCCACCGCCGTGTACCTCGCGATCACCGAGGGCACCCACTCGGTGCGCCACGTCAGCTGGGTGGGCCGCACGGTTCGGTTGGACGGTTCCGCGGCGGGAGCCGTGCTGCGCGAAGAGGTGCCCGCATCTGGCTATGTCGCCGTTGCCCGCGGCGTCGAAGACGATGTCACCGCCATCTGCGCCCCGATCCGCCTGCGTGAACGCACCGTCGCGGCCCTCAGCCTCCTGGTGCCGAGCTATCGCGTGGACGGCGAGCGCACCGAGGATCTGGGAGTCCGGTTAGCTCGCGTGACTCAGGACCTGTCCGCCCGTCTGACCGGTACCCCCGCCCTCGCCCGCGCCCCGGCACCGGCGCCCGGCGGCAGCGAACCCGACACCGCGGGAGCCTCATGACATCCCCTCGCCTGGTCCGTCCCACCGGAGCTTCGCACACACCCTCCGAGCACTGTACGGAGCAGGACATCGCCGCCGGGGTGGACAGCCTCAATGCCGTCTTGGCGGAACTCACCCGATGAGGGAGTTCTGGGCGGCGCGGGCGATCGTCGCGGGCGATCATCGGCGGCGCCGGTGCTGTTCCCGGGTTTGTCGACCGCCACACCCACCTGGTCTTCGCTGGCGACCGAGCCGACGAGTTCGAAGCCCGGACGGCGGGGCGTTCCTATGACGCCGCCGTCATACACGCATGTCGCCTATCGCCCGGGGGTGGGGTTGGTGGGTCGCGTCTATCAGAAGGGAATCCCGACATGACTGCGTCCCTGCCCGTAATGCTCTCGCCTGACCCGCTGACCCCTGCCCAGGTGGTGGCGGTGGCCCGCCACGGCGCCAGGGCGGAACTGACGGGTCAGGCGCTGGACGCCATCGTCCGTGGGGCCGATCTCATCGCGGCGCTGGGGGATGATCCGGAGCCTCATTACGGGGTCTCCACCGGATTTGGGGCGCTCGCGACCAGGGAGATCCCCGCCGGTCTCCGCCGAGAACTTCAGCACAACGTGGTGCGAAGCCATGCCGCATCCTCGGGGCCACCTGTGGAGGCCGAGGTGGTCCGCGCGATGATGGTGCTGCGCCTCGCGACGCTTGCCACCGGGCGGACCGGTGTCACCGCCGCCACCGCCGAGGCGTACGCCGCGCTTCTGAACGCGGGTATCACGCCGATGGTCGGGGAATACGGCTCGCTGGGATGCTCGGGGGATTTGGCGCCGCTCGCGCACTGCGCGCTCGCGGTGATGGGCGAAGGTGAGGCGTTGGGGCCGCACGGGGAGCCGATCCCGGTCGCTCAGATGCTCGCTGACGCCGGCCTGGCGCCGGTGTCGTTGGCACCCAAAGAGGGTTTGGCACTGATCAACGGCACGGACGGAATGCTCGGGATGCTCCTATTGGCGTTGGCGGACCTGGAGGGGCTGCTCGATATCGCCGACGTGGCCGCGGCGCTCAGTGTCGAGGCATCCTCGGGCAGCGCCGCCGTGTTCGCGCCGCACATTCAGGTGTTGCGGCCGTACCCAGGCCAGGGGGCCTCGGCGCGGCGAATCGCGGGGCTGGTGGCCGGCTCGCAGATTCTTGCCCATCACCGGGACGCGGCAGCGGAGCGTGTCCAGGACGCCTATTCGCTGCGCTGCGCCCCTCAGGTCCACGGCGCGGCGCGCGAGGTTTTGGGGTTCGCGGCGCACGTGGCTGGGACAGAACTGGCCAGCGCGATCGACAATCCGGTGATCACGGACCTGGGCACGCTGGAATCGAATGGCAACTTCCACGGGGCACCGGTCGCCTATGCGCTGGACATGCTGGCCATTCCGGTGGCCGATGTCGCGTCCATGTCAGAGCGGCGCACCGACCGATTGCTGGATGTCACCCGGAATCATGGCCTGCCGGCGTTTCTTGCCCACGATCCGGGGTTGCATTCGGGGTTGATGATCGCCCACTACACCGCGGCAAGTCTCGTGTCTGAACTCAAGCGAGTGGCGGTGCCGGCGTCGGTGGATTCGATTCCGTCATCGGCGATGCAGGAGGACCATGTGTCCATGGGCTGGGCCGCGGGCCGTAAGCTGCGCCGGGCGGTGGACGGGCTTGGGCGAGTCCTGGCGATCGAGATCTTGACGGCCGCACGGGGCATCGACCTGCGGGCGCCGCTGCAGCCAGGCGATGGTGCGGCGCGCGTGGTTGCCGCGGTGCGCGAGGCGGCGGGCGGCCCCGGTCCGGACCGCTACCTTGCCCCGGATATCGAAGCCGTCCACCGGCTGGTCCGCGATGGCACGTTGGCCCGCGCGGCGGGCGGGGATGGGACGCGGTGATCGTCGTCGCCGTAGGGTGCCTCACCGGTGGCCGGGTGGCTGGTTGAACCTGGCCACCGGTGAGGCTGGTTGGGTGGTGTCTAC
>JAISBQ010000354.1 GCA_031266115.1 Bifidobacteriaceae bacterium | reverse complement strand
CCCACGTGGGTGGCGCGACCACCGGGGTGGGCGATCGCGCCATCGGCGTGGCGGTGGCCCAGTTGCGCCAGTTCGCCGCCGGCCGCCTCCCCGACAACACGGTCCCACGAGCCGACCTGGTGTGACCCCTCCGGTTGGCGTCGGGAACGGCCCCGTCAGTAGTGGTACCGAACCGCGGCGATCTCGATGTCTGGTCCGGTCACCCGGTAGACCAGCCTGTGCTCGGAGTCGATTCGACGGGACCACCATTCGGACCACTCGAACCGCAGCGGCTCGGGTTTACCGATCCCCGACGCGACACCCTGGCGGGCAACGTCTTTCACCAGTGCGTTGATCCGCCTGTGTACGGCCGGGTGGAGTGGAGCCCAGTCGGTGTAGTCGGCCCAGGCGGCGTCCTGCCAGATGATCCTCATTCGATCAGGCCGTGTTCGGTCCCCTGCCCCGCCTCAAGATCGGCGATTGCCTGGGTTAGGCGCAGCGCATTGGTCGGGGAGCGCATGAGGTAGGCGGTCTCACGCAGGGATTCCCATTCGGCGAGGGATACCACGACCGCTGGCTGGCGTCCTGCTCTCGTGATGATCACCTCGTCCGCGTGGTCGATCACTGAATCGAGCACCTCCGCGAAATTGGCGCGTGCCTGCGAGTAGTTCATGGTTCTGGTCATCGTTACCTCCGTACGGGTTATTGTACGTCAACCGGGATGTGGGCCCATGACGGCGAACACATGGTTGCTGTATCGTCGCGAACAAGTGTGCGCTCGACGCCGCATGTGTCGGGCTGACATCGGTACTGCCGGAGAGGAATGACGTGGTGGAACTTCGTCCAGGCCCGGGGGCTCGCGTAGGGGCCGTCCTTGTTGGCCTCGCACTCGCAGTGGTGCCTTCGGCTCTGACCGTGACGGCCTCAGCCGCAGCGACCGAGTCGGCGTTGACGGTCGAGGTGGCCGATCTGCGTGTCACCTCAGCCGATGTCACCGGCAGCGCCAAGCCAATCGAACTGCGCGTCCGCGTGGCCAACGCTGAGGGCCGGGTGGCCTGGTCTGTTCGTCTCCACTCCCTGGTGCCCGTAGGTTTTGGCGTGGGGTTCTCGGCTAGCTCGGCTGCGGACCCGTACACGCCAATGTTGGGCAACGGCTGGAACAAGCTCCGTGTCACTGATACTGCGACATATGGCACTGGTGGCGAGCACGAGGTCATTCTTCAGGTGACCGACACCGTCAGCGGTGCGTCGTCTGAGACATCAGGCAAGCTCGTGATCAAGGGACTTGGCAAAGTCACGGTTGGTGGTGTCCACGCCAAGCGCGGCACGGTGCCTATCGTGTGGGGTCGGTTTGGCGCCCATCAAGAAGGGGCGACAGTCGACGTGTATTACCGTGCCACCGGGTCGAAGGCCTTCACGCGCATTGGGACGGTCGAAGCACAGGCGAACGGATACTGGTACCTGGCGTCGCGAAAGCTGAGCACAGGCCGCATCTATGCCAAGATCTCAGGCTCACATCTCAAGGCCGCGAAATCCAAGACCTATGTCGCAACCGCGGGGAAGTACGCGAAGAAGCTGCCTGATATATATGAGACGGTTCAATAGGTTCCGTCATCATCACGGCGTTGGCCATGACGGGCACGGCGGCCGACCATGACCACAGGGTCGCGATCGGCGCGGCAAGGATCTTGTCGGCGAGCCGGTAGGTGTGGCGGCCGGCGTAGAGGACCACGCCAGCGGTGAACCGGCCGCCGATGGCGTCGCGGAACCATCCCGCGACGCGAGCTATTGATCGGTCGGGCTGTGACGCACACGTTCGACCCTTGTCGTAGCATGGGAGCGTGGGCGAGAAGATGATCGGAATCAGGGAACTCCAGCGTGAGGCGTCGCGGGTAGTGCGGTCGGTCGAGCTAGACGGTGCAACCTACCGAGTGGCGGTCCAGGGGCGCCCCACCGATGTGGTGCTCCGTGCCACCTCGTCGCGTGAGAGCGGCGCGACCGTCGGCCGCGCACGTGCATCCGACCTGTACCGAGACTTAGGCCCGGACTTGGCGGCAGCCTGGGTGGCGGAGATCGACAGTGCTCGGGAAGCCCAGGGTCAGCTCGGAGATGCGCCTGATGCGCATCCTGCTCGACACTAACCTGCTGATCCTCGCACTGCGCCTCGACCTGTTGCCTGAGGGTCACCACGTGATGCTGACGGCGGCGCTGTGCTACGCGGAATTGCAAGAGGGTGAGTTCTCCCCCAACCTCGCTGTGAGCGAAATACGTAGGTGACTCACCTGAGGTCGCTTCAGCGGCCCTTCAGTGCACTGGAATGGCGTCCTACAGAAGACCTGCACAGTGGCCCGCGGCGGTCATGACCACAGGGTCGCGATTGGGGCGGCGAGGATCTTGTCGGCGAGCCGGGAGGTGTGGCGGCCGGCGTAGAGCACTACCCCAGCGGTGAACCGGCCGCCGATGGCGTCGCGGAACCATTCGAGGTGGCGCGCGTCGTGCCGCGTGGCGGCCGCGGCGGCCTTGATCTCGATTCCCGCGACGTGCCCACCGGGGAATTCCAGCACCAGGTCGATCTCGTGGCGCCCTCCCTGATCCCGCAGGTGGAAGGCCTTGGGACGGGACTGAGCGACAGTCAATTCGGGGATGATCTGGGCGATGACGAACGTCTCGATGACCCGGCCAAGCAGGTCCGCGTCCCGCATGAGGCCACCCGTGTCGCAGCGCAGGGTGGCCGCGGCCAGTGACGGGTCCACGATGTAACGCTTCGGTGTCTTGGTCAGGCGATTCATCCGATTGGTCAACCACGGTGGGAGGGTCCGCGTGACGTGGAGACGTCCCAGCAGGTGCTCGTAGGCACGTGCCGTGCGAGCGTCGATACCGACATCCCTCGCTACAGATGCCTGTGTGATCACGCCAGCCGTGTTCGCGCAGCAGGCCTCGAAATAGGTCGCCAGTTTGCCGGGGTCGACGCGGCTATCGATCAGGCTCGCGTCGCGTCGCAAGAGCCGCGCCGTGTACGCCTCCAGCCACAACGCCCGTGCGTCTGGGTCGAGGGACAACGCTGGCTCGGGGAATCCTCCGCGCAAAGCCATGCACACATACCCGCCGATGTCGGGCGGGTCCACGCCAACGCCAGATACTTGCAGGGCGCCGGGATCGTCCTCAACGAGGCGCTCCACGAACAGTCTTCCTGCGACATCGCCGTCGATCTCACGGACCGTCATGGGCCATATGGGGACGTCAAGGATTCGCCCCGTACCGGGCCACTGGTGAACGTCCCGGCCGATGTCGGCGCTTCCGGTGAGGAGGAACCGCCCGCCGCCTTCGCCGGCATCCACCAGGCGCTTGACCGCGCCCAGAAGCGCCGGCGCTTCTTGCCATTCGTCGATCACGACGGGCTCTCCGGCTTCGCGCAACGCTGCGTCAGGATTCGCCTCGAATGCCGCAGCAGTGCCGGGCTCAGACAGATCGACTGCGCTGCCAACCAGCCGCTTTGCCGTGGTTGTCTTGCCGCATGCCCGAGGTCCATCGAGCGCCACGGCCGAGAACTGCGCAAAGACTCGCGCCAGCCAAGCGTCCACCAACCGCGCCCTGTATGCTCCCATGACCTGCGATCCTACTCCGCAGACAGGCTCAATGCTGGTTCCATGCAGCGAGCGATGTAGGTGTTACACCCTTATCGATGTGGGGTCTACACGCTTTCGCGACGCACGTGGGCTAGACAACGACCCAGCTCCGGGTGGCCGGTCGCCCCGACTGACCACCTCGGAAGGCTCCGCCGCTGCCCCAGTTCAGGCCCCGGCCAGGTGGGCGCGCAGTGCCTCGCGCGCGACCTGTGAGCGGGTCCTGCCCTCGGCCTCGGCGCGTTTGGTTAACGCTTCCGCCAGCGATGGGTCGACGCGGACTTGGAGAACTTCCGCAGCACCTCCTATGCCGAGCGGCGGTCGTCCGCGACGAACGGGCATCGCTTCGAGCGACTCGGTCGGCGGGAAGCGCCGGTCCACCTCATCGTTCCATTCGGCGACAGTGGCGTCCGTGACGGGGACGCCGCCGGCCGTCCCATAGGTTCTCTTCTCGGTCATGTCATCAACCACCTTGTGAAACTCGGTCTGGCGTAGTCGCAGTGGTGGAACAGCCAATCGCCATCGTCCAAGAGGGTTGCCACCAACTCAAGGGCGTCCGCCCGACGGTCGAACCCAATCCCACCGAGCTTGTGACGCGGCCCCTCGTCATACTCCTTGGTCAACACCAGATGGGCCACAGCATGACGCACATCGGCCAACGCTACGCCGTGTTTGGTGACGCTGGCCTCCGCTACCCTCCAGCGCATCACATTAGTGTACTACAGAAGACCGGCCAAGAGTGCCGCCTGGCTGAGTGGCTGCCGAGGACGGTTCCTCGGTCCATGACCACGGGGTGGCGATCGGGGCGGCGAGGATTCTGTCCGCGAGTCGGTATCGACTCTTGCGAGTCTCAACACGTCAATCGACTCACTATCAAGCGCGAACGCTTGACGTTCGCCTCAATCGTGTTTAGGTGTGATGGTCGACGTAGGGGACCACGCCTGCGGCGAACTGGCAGCCGGTGATCGCGTCGCATCGCCTCGACAGGGTGGCGTCTCCGCCAGACCGGTCATTCGCCCGAGGTACCGCCATCCGGTGGCCCGGCCACGTAGATCCTGATCTTGAGGTCAGGCAACTCCTGGTCGAGGACAAATCCTGGGACGTCGGTGAAGTCATCCGATCCAGGCGTGTGGGGTGCGCAAAAGTAGACCTTCTCCGTGCCAGTCGGCAATTCATTGTTCGCCGACAAGAACGTGAAACCATCTGACGTCCCTTGCTCGGTGACGTAGTAGTACTGCCACCCTTCGGCCACCGGGACGCTGTGAGTACACACCACCGCAACACCGGCGGTACCGACATCTGAGGCCTCTCGCAAGTACCGTGCTTCCTCGAAGTACGGTTCCGCCGATGGGCTCGGCTGGTTGGCCATTCCCATGAACCATCCGCCGACCTGATAGGCGAGGACGATGCCGGCGAGCGCGCCCACACCGATAGTCGCCGTCCTGGGGGCACGGCTCATCAACCACCGCCAGATCATCTGGGCCGCCACGACGATGGTCACGCACAGCATCGGCCACATCACATAGAAGTACCGGCCGACAAAGATCGACCCTTCGGGAGCAATGAACCGCGAGTAGACGAAAACCATCAGAACCATGATCAGCGGGCACACGATGAAGCGCAGTGCGATGGACCTCGGACACCACTCGGCCCGCGGCAACGCCTCAGCCGCGTCGGTGCGGGAACGGCCCATGATCGAGGCGACGATGACGACGCACACGGCGATGACGTACGCCACGGTCAGGGGCACACTCGCGAGTAACTGGGTGTAGACATCCCAGATCGATCGCCACCCGGGACGCTGAGGCCAGAACGAGCCCAGATCGCGCCCCAGACCGTGCCGATGGATCGCCACCCCCATCGTCGCCAACCAGGGTGCATAGACGATGGCCGCGATCAGGTACGGCCACAGTCGAGGTAGACCCCGCCGTGACACGACAACCCCGGCGAGGTCAACGACGAACAGCCCGAAGAGCCAGACCAAGGCGCTATAACCCATGAACGCGCACCAAGCCATCGCCAACGCCAGTCCAAGGACAAGAGCCCTACGCTGTCTCGCCGATTCACCGGGAGGACCGTGAAGGCGGACATACAGGAGAACAACCAACGCGCCGGCCGCAAACTGGAACGAGTAATAGCGCAGATATAACCCGCACGTGGTCCACGTCAGCGATGACCCGCACACCAAGGCCACCGCGCAGGCCGGCCAGCCCGGACCCAGCAACCTCCTGGCTGCCAGGCCCGTGAGGAACACAGCGAGCCCGACACTCAGAACCGAAGGCAAGAGAAGCAGACTCTCGGGGACCGGGAGGCCGTGGACGTGAACGAGAAATCGATTCCACGCCTGGAGAACCAGGTAGTAGCCCGGCGGGATCGGCTCGCCAAGCGTCGCAGAGTCCGCGATGATCCGGCCGACGGGCCGGGTCATCGCATAGACCGAATAGAGTTCGTCGCCGGAAAAGTGTCGACGCGTCGAGAACCAGCCAAGAAGGCACGTCGCCGCGACACTGATCCCGCCCAGGATCGCCCAATCGCGTCCGCCCCCAGGCGGTGACACGAGCGCCCGATGAGCGCCCGCCCGTCCAGGACGCTGCACTCGACGGGTGACGGTCACGTCGCTCCTTGGGCTCCGTTGGCCTTCGCCTGGCCCCGATGACGAGGGCAGCCAACTCGTTCCCGAGGATAACCCCTGGGGCAACGCCCGCACACACCGCGACGAGATCCCACACTGTGCGCGAGTTGCCGGTTCGCGTGACGACAACGTCCGTTTCGCCCCGCAAACCGGCGACTCGCGCCGATGAGACTTCGCTGGCGCGCCTTACTATTCCTGCTGGTCGCGGCGGCGCCGGGTGGCGAGGAGGAGGAGTAGTCCGGTGAGGGCTATTCCTAGGGCTGTGCCGGCCAGGGGGATGGTACCCGCCGGCATGCCTGTGGGTGGGTGCACGCCGGGTTTGGTGGTGACCACGATGGTGGGAGTGCTGCGTGGCGCTTGGGTGGTGGGTAGTGGTGTGACGATGGTCTGCACGGGCACGGGCGGTGTGACGGTGTGCACGGACACGGGCGGTGTGGCTGTGGTGGTGGTTGTGACGGTGACCGTGGGTGTGGCCGACGGCGTGGTGGCCGCCGGCGTGGTGGGTGCCGGGGCGGGTTCGGTGACGATGAAGGTGTCGGGTTCGGCCGCTCCGGATAGGGAGCCGGTGGCGTCGACGCGGTGTTCACCGGGGTCGAAGCTTGCGGGGATGGCGAAGGTGAAGATGGCGCCACCGTTGACGTTGGCTTCGACAGTCGGGAGGTCCAGGGCGGCGGACGGTACGGTCCCGCGGATGGTTTCGCCGGGCTGGAAGTTGATCGCGCGGGCGGTTTGGGTGTCGCCGTGTGCGACTTCGGGGCGATCGACGAGGATTGTCGGTTGGCCGATTCGCCACGGGACTCGCTCGGAGTCTCTCCCGTGGTCGTCGGTTTGGGTGATGATGACGATGGTGCCAACATCGAGCGGGCTGTCCGGTTGCAGTGTCCAGGTGCCGTCCGGGTTCACGGTGGTTTCGCCGACGGGCTCGCCATCCTCGGTGGTCACGGTGATGATGGAGCCGGCCTCACCGCTGCCTGTTAGTTCGCTGCCGTCGGAGGGGGCCGGGACGGGCGGGAGGGGCGCGGTGGTGAACCGGACCTGGTCG
>JAISBQ010000200.1 GCA_031266115.1 Bifidobacteriaceae bacterium | reverse complement strand
GTTGGCCGGCGTCAAGTCCGCGCCACGCGACCCATCGTCCGCCACCGTCGCCTCGTACACGATCCTGGCCCCATCCCGTGCGCCCCCGTCGATCACGACCTCGAAGGTCCGGTTGGTCCGTGCACCGACAGCGAGGTCAAACCGCGGCCACGACACCTCGAAGCCGCCACCCGTCAGCGCCGTGAACGTGCCCGAATCGGACACCGTCTTCACAGTGAGTGGACCGGTGACCCGCACGGTCAACACGACACCGGCTGCATCCACTCGCCCGGCATTCGCCACAGCGACGGCCACGGTCACCTGTTCGCCACCTCGCAACGTTTCGACATCGTCATCGATCGCCACGGTGAGATCCGGCTGTTCGATGATCACGGTGGTGTCACGGGCCGTGTTGTCCACGGGGTTCAGGTCCGGGCCGCTGGCGCCATCGTCGGTCGCGGTGGCGTCGTACGCCAGCACATCGTCTGGGGCCGCCGCCTCGGTCACCTCGACCACGAAATTCCGTGCCACCAGCGGGACGCCAACCGCGACGTCGACCAGCGGCCACGACACGTCGAACCCCGCACCCGGCGCCGCTGCAAACGAGCCGCCACCCGACACCGAGATCACCCGCACAGCGCCGGCGACGCCCACGCGCAGGGCGACACCCGTAGCATCCACCTCGCCCGCATTCGCCACGGTCACGTCCACGGTCGCTCGCTCCCCCACCTTCAGGTCATCGACGCCATCGCTCACCGTGACCGCCAGATCGGGCTGGCCGACCACCGTTGTGGTGTCGCTCGCCGTGTTGTCTGCCGGCGTCAGATCCGTGCCGCGCGAACCGTCATCCGCCACCGAGGCCTCGTAGCGGATCTCGCCGCCGGCGGTGGCGTCATCGTCGACCTCCACCTCGAACGTCCGGTTGGTCCCTGCGCCGACCGGGTGATCGAACAACGGCCAGGACACCGTGACACCGCCGCCGGCCGCCGGCGCCGCAGCGCCGCCATCGGACACGGATGTCACCGTGACCGGGCCGGTCACCGCAACACTCAAGGTCACACCTGACGCGTCAACACGGCCCGCATTCGCCACGGCCACCGTGACCGCGACACGCTCGGCGCGCCTCAACTCGTCCACGCCGTCATCGATCGCGACCGTGAGGTCCGGCTGCTCGATCACCACAGTGGTATCGCTGGCCGCGTTGTCCGCGGGATTCAGGTCCGGACCGCTCGCGCCATCGTCCACCGCGCTGGCGTCATACGCCAGCACGTCGTCGGGCCACGCCGCGTCTGTCACCTCGACACGCACGGCGCGTGCGACCGCGGGGGCACCGAGCTCGACGGCGAAGTCCGGCCACGACACCTCGACTCCGCCATCCGGCAGCGGCACAAACGAGCCGCCATCGGACACCGAGATGACCCTCAACGCGCCGGCGATTCCCAGCCGCAGGTCAACACCCTCGGCATCGACCTGGCCCGTGTTCGCCACGGTGACGTCCACGGTCGCCTGCTCCCCTACCGTCAGCTCGTCGACGCCGTCGGTCACGCTCACCACCAGATCCGGCTGGCCGATCACCTCCGTGGTATCGCTCGCCGTGTTGTTCGCGGGCGTCAAGTCTGCCCCGCGCGAACCGTCGTCCGCCACCGAGGCCACATAGGTCAAGATGTCCGCCGGCTGCGCGGCCCCGTCCACGTCGATACCCACCTCGAACTGCCTGGTGGCCCCAGCCGCGAGCGCGTACGCCGGCCACGACACCTCGAATCCTCCGCCTGTGAGCGCCGCGGCCGTCCCGCCATCGGACACCGACGTCACTGCGAGCCGGCCGGTCAGCGTCAGCGTGGTGGTCACGCCTTCGGCCTCGATCTGGCCGTCGTTCGACACGGACACCGTCACGGTCTCCTGGGCGCCGGCGTTGGTCCAGGTGGTGCCGTCGGTCACGTCAACCGACAGGTCGGGGCGCTCCAACACCGTGGTCACGCACTTCGCGAGGAGCGCCGAGAGCACGGGACCCGGATCGGTCTGGAACTCGCGGATGTCGAACACGTCGCCGCCGCTGCCAGTCGCAAGGTTGGCATAGTCCTGAGTGTTCGAGCCCGGCGTGATGACCGAGAACAACGTGGCGTCGGCGTCCTCCAGCGCCTGGGCGGCTTGAGCGACGGTCCAGGTAGCGCGCTGGGTAGCCTCGTCGCCAATCATGACCACGCATGCGGCGGCCTCAGGTCGCAGGCCCACCCGTGGTTGCACCGCCTCGCCGATGGCGTCGATCCCGGGTTCGGTGGCACCCGAGGCCCGCAGGCGCGATGCCGCGGCGTCGAAGTCAGCGAGCGAATCGGTGGCCGGTTGAAGAGTGATCGGCAGGTAGTGCGCCGAGGAGCCGAAGCCCATCAACCCCAGCTGGTAGTCGAGCGAGGCGGCGAGTTGCTGACCCATGTACGCCAGGTTGGTTCGCAGCGCGGTCTGGATGAATCCCATAGAACTGGACTCGTCCACCGTGAAGATGATGTCCGCCGGGGGTTTGCCGAGGTTCTCCATCTCGGTGCTGTCGGTGGTCGAGTCGTAGATGGCGGTCTCGACGGATGTCGCGGTGAGGGTCGCACCCGGCGTGCGGGGTAACCGCACCTCGGCGACACCGTCCGGGCCGGTGGTGGCCGTCGCCGTGTGACCGGCGAACTCGAACTCGACCGGAACGTCGGGCACCTCATCCCACGTGGTCCGATCCCACAGCTTCGCCCGCACCGTGATCTGGCCACCGGACTGCGTCCCGGCGACGGGGTAGACGGACAGGTAGGCCGGCTTCCGCTCCACGGTGACCGACACTGAGGCCTGAGCCGTGGCACCATCTGGGTCGGTGACTGTCACTGTGGGCGTGTACTGACCCACCGCGTAGGTGTGCGCTGCGCGGACGTTGGTGGTGTTGCACGGCGGTCCGATGACGGCGGTGGTGCCATCGCCGTAGTCCCACTCACAGGTGAGGTTCGCGTTGTCCGTCGTCGACGGGTCGGAGACGGAGACCACGGGGGTCCAGGCGTTCCCCGCAGACACAATCGCCGAGGACGTGTTGGCGGTCGCGACGGGGGGAAGGTTGGCGACCGTGATCTCGTGGGTCGCGCTGCCGGTCAGACCGTAGGTGTCGGTGCCTGTGACCGTCACCGTGAACGTGCCGGAATCGACAAACCGGACGTTCCCGTGGGTCGGGTCCGTTGTCACCACTGCGGGCGTCCCATCGCCCTTGTCCCAACGCCACTGGACGATCGCCCGGTCGGTGTCGGTTGTCCACACGCCGATGGACGGCGTCTGGCCTTCGAGCACACCCGCCGGCGTGCCGAACCCGATCTGCGGTGGCGCCTTGACGGTCTGCCGCGCCGTCATCGTCGCGGTTTCACCCTCCGAATCGGTGACGGTCAAGGTGACCGTGTAGACGCCGGGTGAAGCATAGGTGTGGGTGGGATTTGGCTCCGACGATGTCGTCCCGTCGCCAAAGTCCCAGGTCCATGCCGTGACCGTGCCGCCCGGATCCGGGTTGGTCGAGGCGTCGGTGAACCTCACCTCGGCGCCGCCCACATCACCCACCATCGCCTTGACCGAGGACAGCGCCAGATAGGTGGCGGCGCCGCGAGCACCGTCCATCTCGATACGCAGGTATCGGCCATGGACGCGGGAATCGGCCACGGTCCAGACCACAGCACCGGACGTGTTCGGCATCTCCCCGACGGCCCACGGCACAAACGACGCCGGATCGGTCGCGTTGTCACCCAGGAGGAGGCGAATG
>JAISBQ010000103.1 GCA_031266115.1 Bifidobacteriaceae bacterium | reverse complement strand
TGCGAAGCGCGTCGGTTGCGATGGCCCTGTCGCCCGAGGCAATGGCCTCACGTACGCGACGGACGTAGGTCCGCAGTTCCGACTTGACGGCCTTGTTCCGCAGCCGCGCCTTCTCGTTGGTGCGGATGCGCTTGATCTGCGACTTGATGTTTGCCACTAGCGATCTGTCCTTGTGTGTTGATGGGCGCGCCAGGAGGCGACCCGCCGATGGTTGATGAGTCTTGGTGCGGCCCCGGCCCGTCGGCTGAACGCTGAGCGACGGCGCCAGAACGGTCTCCCGCGGACAACTCCGCGAAGACACAACGACCCATCGTACCAGCCGCCCCCTGCACCCTCCCGAGGCCTGTCTTCCAATCTGAAGTGCAACACCTGTGGCCTGCGCCTGAGCGGGTTGGCGGATCGAGCGCGAGCTTTCGCACATGCGAAGCGCCCGGAGAGGCCGGAATCCGGGATCAGAGTGTGCGAAACCTCGCCGTCGATCCCCGTCGGCATCCGTGGGCGCCCGCGGGGACCCGTAAACCGCGCCGAGCGCCGGCATCCAGTACCAAATGCCCAGCACGTGGCCACGGCCAAGCCCTAGGGTGGGGCCCAGGCGGATAGCCGCCTACGGTGGTCAATGGGGCGCAGCACCACCTTGACGGGAATGCTCCCTCGCCTCGCGACCTGTCCGTGACACACCACGAAGGAGAGCACGATGGCAACCCATGGAATCCCGATCGGCCCCGGAGGAGTAGCTGGCGCCGCGCTGGACTCCGGTCCCGACATCCAGATCGACACCTACATCGACTACATGTGCCCTTTCTGCCGACGGTTCGAGCGGGACAACGGTCCGGCCATCAGGACGCTGGTTGACAGCGGGCGAGCCACCTGGGTGCTCCACCCGCTCGCGTTCCTCGATCGCCTCTCGAACGGCACCGACTATTCGACTCGGTCGAGCGCTGCCGCATTCGCCGTGGCCGGGATCGCTCCTCAGGCCTTGGGTGCATTCCACGCTGCCCTGTTCGCGAACCAGCCCCGCGAGGGTAGCGACGGCCTGACCGACGAGAAGCTCGCCTCTCTCGCCACTGCAGCCGGCGTGCCCACCGAGCAGGTGGGCCACCTGGGGGACAAGGAGTTCGTCGAGGCCGCGCTCGTGGAAACCGGGGCCGCGCTCGACCTCGGCGTTCAGGGCACCCCAACCGTGCTGGCCACCCGCCATGGGGTAGGCCGCATCATGTGGGACGGCGAAACACCGCTCCCGGACATGGTCGCAGAACTCGAAAACGCCTCGTAGTGGGGCAGCGGCGTCCCCGGCGGGCCGGGTGGGCCCGGCAGTGAGGCGTGTGGGACAATCCTTGCCGGCCACCGCGGCGAGTTGATCGACTGTGCGGTGGGCCGGCATCGTCCACCGCGCCTACGATGGCGCACCACACCGTCCGAGGGGTCCCTCGCCTTTGTCGCCTATACCGTCTGACGCCATCCGCGATCGCATCGTGCCCGCGCACACGCCCCCTGAGCTGATCCGGAATTTCTGCATCATCGCGCACATCGATCACGGCAAATCGACGCTCGCGGACCGGATGCTGCAGATCACTGGTGCCGTGGATGAGCGAACCATGCGGGACCAGTACCTCGACCGGATGGACATCGAGCGCGAGCGAGGCATCACCATCAAAGCCCAAGCGGTGCGCATGGGCTGGGCCGTCAACGACATCCCGTACGCGCTGAACATGATCGACACCCCAGGTCACGTCGACTTTTCCTACGAGGTGTCGCGGTCGCTCGCCGCATGCGAGGGAGCCGTGCTGCTGGTGGACGCCTCCCAGGGGATCGAGGCCCAGACCCTCGCCAACCTCTACATGGCCTTGGAGAACGACCTCGACATCATCCCGGTCCTGGGGAAGATCGACCTGTCGGCGGCCCAGGTGGACAAGTACGCCGAGGAACTCGCCGGACTGATCGGGACCGATCCCGCGGATGTGCTGCACGTGTCGGGAAAGACCGGCGAGGGTGTGGGGGAGCTGCTGGACGTGATTGTCCGCAAGGTGGCTCCGCCGGTAGGCAACCCCGACGGGCCGGCCAGGGCCTTGATCTTCGACTCGGTCTACGACACGTACCGCGGCGTGGTCACGTACGTCCGTGTGGTGGACGGGCAGCTCAGCGCCCGCGAGCGGATCACCATGGTCTCGACCCGCGCTACCCATGAACTCCTCGACATCGGGGTGATCTCCCCGGAACCGGTCGCCACGGCCGGCCTCGGTGCGGGGGAGGTCGGATACTTGATCACCGGTGTGAAGGACGTGCGTCAGTCCCGTGTGGGAGACACGGTGACGTCCGCTGTGGCGCCCGCCGATGGCGCACTCGCCGGTTATCGCGACCCGACACCTATGGTGTTCGCGGGTTTGTACCCGATAGACGGGTCCGAGTATCCGGCGCTGCGCGACGCGCTGGACAAACTCAAGCTCAACGACGCGGCGCTGTCCTACGAACCTGAGACCTCAGCCGCTCTCGGGTTCGGGTTCCGATGCGGTTTTCTAGGCTTGCTCCATTTGGAGATCATCCGGGAAAGACTCGAACGAGAATTCGCGATCGACCTGATCTCGACGGCGCCAAACGTGGTGTATGCGGTGACCATGGAAGACGGCGCTGTAGTCCGTGTTACTAATCCGAGTGAATTCCCGGACGGGAAGGTGATGGAGGTGAAGGAGCCGGTGGTGCGCGCGACCATCCTCGCGCCCGCCGAGTTCATCGGTGCGATCATGGAGCTGTGCCAATCCCGGCGCGGGACCATGCACGGAATGGACTATTTGTCTCCCGAACGAGTCGAGATGCGCTACACCCTACCGCTCGCCGAGATTGTCTACGACTTCTTCGATCAACTCAAGTCCCGGACCCGCGGATACGCTTCTCTCGACTATGAACCCGCGGGTCAAGAGCCTGGCGATCTGGTCAAGGTGGACATTCTTCTCCAGGGGGAGCAGGTGGATGCGTTCTCCGCCATCGTCCACAAAGACAAGGCCTATTCCTACGGGGTGGCCGTGGTGGGCAAGCTCCGCAAGCTCATCCCACGCCAGCAGTTCGAGGTCCCCATTCAGGCGGCGGTCGGATCGCGCGTGATCGCTCGTGAGAATATCCGGGCACTGCGCAAAGATGTGTTGGCCAAATGCTACGGCGGGGACATTACGCGCAAACGCAAGCTGCTGGAGAAGCAAAAGGAAGGCAAGCGACGCATGAAGATGGTGGGACGCGTGGAGGTGCCGCAGGAGGCGTTCATCGCGGCCCTCGCCTCGGACGGCGAGGACGGAAAGAAGAAGTAGGGCCCGGCGGTGGAACGCGAACCGGATAGATCGTTTGGGGTCTACATCCACGTGCCGTTCTGTGTCAGCCGATGCGGATACTGCGACTTCGTGACCTACACGGCATCCGAGCTGAACCCGCGTGGGGTCCGCGGGGCTGGCGCGACCGATGCGATCGGTGGGGCCAATCGGGCCGGCCGGGCGGATGCTTCGGGTCGGGTGAGCGAGGCCGGCGCGACCGGTGAGGCCGATGGGACCGGCCGGACCCGCGAGACCGATGAGGTGAGCGTGGCGGGCGCTGGCAGTCGGGTGAGTGCGGCGACCGGGACGAGCAGAGTCGGGTCGGCCAGCAGGCGGGCACCAGGCCATCCGCGGGAGGAGTTTGTCCGGTGCACCACGGCGGAGGTCGCCCTGGCCCGGCGCGTCCTGGACGAGGCGGGATGGGAGCCACGGCCCGCGGCGACGGTGTTCTTCGGCGGGGGCACCCCGACACTCCTTGCCCCAGATCAGCTCGTGGCGATCCTGGACGCGGTGCGCAAGACGTTCGGGCTGGAGCCGGGGGCCGAGGTCACGGTGGAGGCGAACCCCGACAGCGTGGACGGACGGGCGATCGCCCGTCTCGCCGCCGGCGGGGTGACGCGTCTGTCGCTTGGCATGCAGTCGGCACTGCCGGAGGTGCTGCGCACCCTGGGACGAACTCATGACAGGTCCCACGTGCCGCGCGCTGTCGACGCCGCACATTCCTGCGGGATGGATGTCTCGGTCGATCTGATCTACGGCACCCCCGGCGAAACCCTTGGCGACTGGGAGGCTAGCGTGCGGGCGGCGCTGGGGTACGGCATCGGACACCTGTCGGTGTATGCGCTGACCCTGGAACCGCACACGCCGCTCGCCCGGCGGATCGCGCGAGGCGAAATCGCCGGGGTGGATGTGGACGATCAGGCGGAGAAGTACGAACTGGCTGACACCCTGGCCCACCAGGCGGGCCTCGAGTGGTACGAGATCTCGAACTTCGCTCGCACCGCGCGCGAGCGGTCGCGGCACAACCTTGGGTACTGGCGTGGCGCGGACTGGTGGGGGATAGGGCCGGGGGCACATTCTGCCCTGGGGGGTTGCAGCGCCCGGCCGATGGTGTAACGACGCCCAACCGCGCGCCAACGCCCAGCCCAACGCCACCGGGTTTAGCCCCGA
>JAISBQ010000185.1 GCA_031266115.1 Bifidobacteriaceae bacterium | reverse complement strand
CTGCGCCGCTACCTGCCGAAGGGCACGAGCTTCGAGGACCTGACCCAAGCCGAATTGGACGGCATCGTCGAAGAGATCAACAACCGGCCCCTGAAAGTCCTCGCCTGGGCCACCCCCGCGGAAGCCTTCCAAGAGCAACTAGAATCGCTCCAGGCCACAGCCCGTTGCACTTCCAACTAGAAACCGGGAAGCATGGTGTCGACTTCGAAGAAGCCAAGGCCATCTGGCAGGACCCTGATCGTCTTGTAGGCGATTCGGGTCGCACCGGTCCGGAGCCTCGCCAAGTGACCATTGGGATGCTGAACGGTAGGATGCATCTTGCGATCACAACCCAACGTGGTGAAGCCATCCGCATCATCTCGGTACGACGTTGCAGGCAAGAGGAGGTCGAGAGCTATGTCGGGAAGTCGTAGGTTCATCAGCAACGAGGAGCTTGATCAGCTCGTTGACGATGGCGAGGAGGACATACTCCAGTACTTCGACATGGCCAATGCCCGCCGTCCCGGTCGTCAGCCGCGAACGGTCGCCGTCGATTTGCCCGCTTATGTGTTCGATGCGTTGGAGCGCGAGTCGGGCCGGTCCGGCGTCCCGATTCAAGACTTGATCGAAACCTGGGTTGAGGAGCGTGTAGCGCTGACATCGGCGTGACTCGCTCGCAGCGTGACACTTCCCAGATGGGCACCCGACCGGCGGGACCCGCACCCAGGGTCGGACGCCGGCGACAGGCCAGGCGGCGCCGATTTATACGTGGACGCCGACGGGACATCCGAGAACTCCCGCGAGGCCGAACTGATCGCCCGCCCGGGCGATCCCTCAAGTCGAGGCAACGCGGGCGCACTCTCAGGGGAATTCATGCGCCGGATGCTGTCGCTGCGCGACGAGTTGCTTCGGCCCGACACCCCGACCAACAGATTGATCGATTCGCTGTTCGCGGACGGCACCATGGCGCTGACCGCTGAAGGAACGGTCGAGCTAAGGCTTGATCCCGCACAGCGCCGATCCGCTTTGGCCGACCCGCCCGCGGCCAGGCCACGTCCGAGCGGCGCGGAATTGACCAGCCTGATCGCAGGTGGACACGCGCGGGGCCGGAGCCGGGCGCACATCGCCGCCGACCACGGCGTGCACGTTCAGACAGTGCGGCGTCATCTAGCCAAAGCGGGTGTCCCCACCCGGCGCAGTCCGCTGTCCGGCGACCAGGTCGAAGAAGCGAAGCGGTTGCGCGCCGGCGGGTGGTCCCTCAGGGCGCTGGGCGGGCGGTATGGCGTTGCCCATACGACGGTCGCCCGGCTTGTCGCAGGCCAGTAGGCCGCCGACACCCTACCGCCCCTGGAGCGCAATAGTGCATCTGGTGCGCAAAGGTGCTCCCTGAGTCGCGATCGTGTAGCGCAAAGTCAACCAGTTGGAGACAATCGAAGCGCTCTGAACAGTGACAACGCCCGAAAAGCGCACCATTATGCTCCAAGAACTGGTGGAGCTGACCGGACTCCCCAAATACCTGGGGTGACCAGCAGGGAAACCCCGCCACCGAGGTGTTTGTGCCCAATCTGTGCCCAAATGGGGTGTTAGCTCCGATCGGGCCCCGGAGGGCTATCTAGGAGCTTCGCCGCCAGCCTGTCTATCGCCGACGCCATCGTGTAGGCGCCAAACGCCGCACAGAGCAGGCCCGCCAGAGAGGACACGACACCCAGTACCGTGGCCGCCGTCGCGAACCCGCTCGCCTCGAACCCACCATAGGTAGAGACAGGAGGAAGGGCCGCGGCCAGCGTGAGAGCCAGCATGCCGAAGGCAAGTAGGGCGATCCCCGCGGCGACCATGCCCGCAGACCCGCCCTGCCCGACATGGCTCGGGAGCGTTGACGAGGAAGTCCCGCCCGAGATTAGCTTCCGTTCCCCAGTCCACCGTTCGCCGTTCCAGAAAATCTGGGCCTTCTCCCGGCGCGGATCCTTGTGCCACCCCCTCAAATCAGGGTCAGATGGTGGGGGCAGCTCGGAGAAGTGGGGGGTTGGTGCTGGTTCTACCGTCACGGCCGGCCACCTCCGGGGAGCCCATCCACCTTGGTGGCGAGCCGATAGACACCGATGGCGGCGCACACGACACCCACCAGGGAGAGTAGCGAGCCGACCACCGTCAGCACGGAAGCGATTGCCGGGGCCGCCATCGACAGGTCGCCAGCACTGGTCATACTGACCGTGGCTGGGACGATTGAACTCGCGCCCGAGATCAGCGTGCCGATGATCGCCAGCGCGAGACCCACAGCGAGGATCCCGGCCGAGCGCGCAGGTGCCGCTATAGACGGCGCGGACGCCGCAGCAGGAAGGCGAGGCGGTGTCGGGCGGCCACCGGACTCGGACCAGGCGTCGCCGGTCCAGAAAAGCCGGCTGCTGCCCCCGCGGGGGTCGCGATACCAGCCCCTCTCGCCAGACGGAGGAGGAGGAAGCTCGGCGAGGGACATATCAGGGGTTGTTGTCATGGCACTGGAGGGTACCCCCCCCCCCGCCGATTTTGGGAAGGTGCTCGGCCGCTCACTGTCGCGCTGTCCCCATCTCGGCCCGATGGCGAGCGGCCGAACGCTCCAGCGTAGCTCGCACTGCCGTGGCCGCGGTGTCCCGCCACGATAGGCAAGCACCCTATCGTCCGGTGATTGTAAACGTTTGCACTTCCAGAAAACGCAGTTTGGTCACCCCTACTTACTGTCTAGGCCCCCTCGGATGAGCGTCAGGCGGACGCGCCTACACTGACTCTGAGGCGCCCGAATAGCGTTGAAAGGCACCAGGTGCCCCGATGAAGGACGCAAGCGCGCCGGCCAGCGCTTGTGACGCCTCGGCCTTACGTGAGTCCGGAATGCTCGCGTAGAGCGCTACTACCATCTCAGCAACCGCCCACTGCTCACTTGTCCACGAGTCGCCCCGTGGCGTCAGGAGGCCTAGTGCGTCAAGGATCCTCCGGAGCACGTCCTCCTGTGGAGCGAACTTGCCCCCTTCTAGGTTCGACACCGTGTTCGCAGAAACACACGCCTGGGCTGCGAGTTCAGCTTGTGTCTGGCCTTGCCGCTTGCGCTCTTCGCGCACTCTCGGCCCCCACGACAAGCGCTCTTGCCGTGTTCCAAGCTTCCCGAATGTCCCGTGTTGTGTGTTGCGGCGTGGAGTCATGCAGGTCAGACTAGCTATGTTGTGAATCGCGCGCAACACGCGTCTCCGTTTTGGTTCCACGTCCGGGCCATGGGGGTGGGATCGTAAGCGGTCCCCGTCCCCGAGGGTCCACGACCGCGTGCTCGGCAGCCAGGCGCCGATCTGCGCGGGCGAACAGCTCCGAGATCGGCTCGCCGAGGCGCCATGCGACGGCGACTAGCGCCCACGCTGGCATTGGCCGATGCCCGTTGAGCCATCGACTCAGCGTGGCCTCCCCTATCCCCATCTGCTCCGCTACCTCTGACTGCTGCACGCCGTAGGCGCTGAGCGCTCCCCTGATCTCGGCGCCGAGTAGGGCTGCCCATCGTTCCGCATCCTTGCGAATGTCCATGTGGGGACGCTACATCAGACGCAGGCCGTCAGGCAGCAACTCGGATCGAGGGCCTACTCGTAGCCCTCGTCCAGTCCACCGCGGATCAGGGTCAGGCGGACTCGGCGCCCTTCGCGGTAGGGGGCCTTGCTGCGCCACCCTCCCTTCTCATCAGCTCATATGCGCGCTCATGGATCGTGAGGGCCGGAATGCCCATCGCCTCGGCGAGCTGGTCCACGGTGGTCACCCGTATCTCACGACTTGCGTCGAGTACGCGAACCAGGGTTGAGCGCGGGACTCCGGATGCCCTGGCCAGGTCCCTCAGTGTCATGCCGGAGATCGCGCGCTCGGCTCGGAGGGCAAGCGCCGTTGCTTGGTTAATGTCCACATGGGGCATAGTACCCCCCAATTCGACACCCTTGGAACACGCCGCGGGACCATGGTCCTTGACGGAGTCTACGTCCAGGCACTAGCGTGCTCCGTATGGAACCCACTGGTACACGCTTGGCGATCCAGACCAGGCAGAGGATGAACTCTCTCGGGGTGCCTCTCCGGGAGGTTTCTCGCAGGTCAGGCATCGCATTGACCACCCTTCACCGCAAGCTGATTCCTGGAAACGGGGGGCTACTCACTGTCCGCGAGGTTGACGCGCTCGCCGAGGCTCTCGGAACCACCCCCCTCGACCTCCTGTCCAACACGCCACCCCTGCCCCTTCCGCCCCAACCCGCTCCGTGCTCGCATCCTGCGCGTCAGGGGTGTCGTTGTCCGCTTGGGCATGGCTTCACCGTCCCACAGGGGGTGAGGTAGTGAGGCGCCCCCGAGGGTCCTCCCGTTGGCGACGATCAGCTCCGTACCTCCTGTCAGCGCGGGCGACAAGCTCGGCGACCGCTTCTCCGATCTCTATCGCGATGCCTTCCACCACCCACGCCTGCATGGGTCGCCTTCCGTGTAGCCATCTACTGAGCGTCGCGCGCTCTATCTCCAGTGCGTCGGCGATATCGCCGATGGTCCTGCCGTGCGCCGCGATTGCTCCCCGAAGCTCCGAGCCGAGGATTACGGCCCATGACTCAGAGTCAGATCGCGTACTCATGGACTTCCCTGATGGCGTGAGGCTGCATGTTCGACAGCGAGGCGGCGGTCGGCCCGCGCGAACAGCTCTGAGATTGGCTCGTCGATCTTCCATGCGATTGCGATGACCGCCCACGCCTGCATCGGCCTGTGGCCATTGAGCCACCTGCTCAGCGTCACGTCGCTAATTCCCAGCTCGGAGACAAGGTCAGATTGGAGAACGCCGTGGGCACTGAGCGCCCCCTTGATCTCTAGTCCTAGGAGCACCGTCCACCGCTCCGCGTCTTTGCGAATGTCCATGTGGGCATGGTACCACCCGTCCGGACATGACCGCGTCGCACGTCGGTGCGCGTCCGTCCGGACGGACGTGCACCCCGGCCAGCTGGACACCCGTCCGTCCGGGCCGTATCCTATCCATATGGACATCTCAGCTATCCCACAGCGGATTGCGGCCCGAGTGGAGGATGAGCGCAGGAGAGTCGGACTGTCAGTCAGCAGGCTCGCCGACTCCGCGTGCATTCCGCGCACCACGCTGATTCGCTGCCTCCGCGGGCTGCGTTCACTCAACCTCGTTGAGCTGGCGTGTATCGCCGAGGCTCTCGGAACCACCACCCTCGACCTCCTGTCTGACACGCCGCCCGAGCCGCCGCCCCAGCCTCACTCTTCGTGGTGTAACCACAGGCCGGTTGGGACCCAGTGCGTCTGCGCGAACGTGCCGTCCATGCCTGGCCCGCGGGCGATGGTGTCATGAGCGGCCGCTGGTGGTGCCTGACGCCGGATGGGCTCGATTGGGCTCACACCTTGGGCGTCAGATGGCTTGCCCGATTGCTCCGTCCACTGTCCGGTGAGCAGGCGGGGCGCCTCGTAGACGCCGCCCGCTTATCGGGCCACCCCAGGCCATTCTCTATCGTCCAGCCAGTCTCGGTCGGGGTGGTGTCATGAGGCGCCAGCGTCAGAGCCGGACAGCGCATGATCTGACTTGGATGCGAGAGCGTCACGGGGAACTGTGGGGCGCCGAGTATGGCCGGCCCATGAGCAGGTCGGAGACGTTCCGTCTCGCAGTGCGGGCCTTCATGACTGGCGTGAGTGACGCGTTGACGCTCAACAGGGGCGCGTTGAAGCCCACCGGGCGGATGCCCAAGCATCGTCTCCCGGACACGCCTCACGTCACGCCGTGCGTGCACGGACAGTTCCCGACAGTATCGTGCGTCTGCCCTCCGGGTCATGGCGACCACGCCTCACAGGGGGTGGAATCGTGAGCGGCCCCCGTTGGCATCTGACCAGGGCTGGCCTGTTGTGGGCGCAAGAGCATTTGGGTGACCTGTGGGCCAACCAGAATGGCGAGTTCTTGGACACAGAGGCCGGCTTCCGTTTCGGGGCGGTCGCGATGGATATGGGTGTAGATGACCCGTGGTCGCTGATCGAGCTGATCCCACCGCCCGACGATGATGGCCTCGCCGCGGGTGTGAGAAATGTTCTAGTCATCTAGATAGAGGATCGGAGTTTGTGTCATGAGCGAACAGACAATCTACTATAAGGCGACACGCCCGGACGGATGCTCGTTCTATGATCCGGACTTCCGGTGGGTACCCGAGACGGGCCTCCCGGAGGGTGGATGGTTGGTTTCCCACCGGAATCCGTCGGTCCATCACGGTCCAGCTCGTGGGCTTTCGGTGGCCCG
>JAISBQ010000388.1 GCA_031266115.1 Bifidobacteriaceae bacterium | reverse complement strand
CGAGTTCACCGTCACCACAGGGCCCATCTGCCACGTAGGATGTGCCAACGCCTCATCGGGCCGCACATGCGCCAACTCGGCGCGAGTCCGGCCCCGGAACGGTCCACCCGAGGCGGTGAGCACCAGCCGCGCCACCTCTCCTCGCGTCCCAGATCGCAGCGACTGGGCGATCGCCGAGTGCTCCGAATCCACCGGAACGATCTGCCCCTCGCGTCGCTGGCGCCCCATCACCAGGGTCCCGCCCGCCACCAGCGTTTCCTTGTTGGCCAGCGCAAGAGTCGACCCCGCATCCAACGCGGCCAGGCTCGGTCCCAGCCCAACCGACCCCGTCATGGCATTGAGGACGATGCCGGCCCCCACGCCGGCCAGGTCCCTCGCCGCGCGCGGTCCGCCGACGATGGCGGGGTGGGGCACACCGACGCCCCGGCCACGCGCCTGACGGGCGATCTCGGCGTCAAGGCGAGGGACGGCATCGTCCCCCGCGACGGCGACCGCGTCGGGGGCGAGATCAAGAATCTGGCGCGCCAACACGTCCAACCGGCCACCACCCGTGGCCAGGCCCATCACCTCGAAACGCTCGGGGTGCGCGCGGATCACCTGCTCCGCCTGGGTGCCGATGGAGCCAGTCGAACCGAGGACGGCGACACTGCGCCGGCGCGCCGAAGAGGGCACCCGAGCTACTCGGCGGCCACGAGGACCTCGAGCGCCCGATCCAAGAACGCGTCCACCGGGGCGATGGCGTAGCCCTTCTTGCCACGGGTCACCGCGAACACCGAATGGCGCACTTCAGTCGAGGTCAACGCCTTGCCGTTGTTGAAGTAATCGGACAGGCGCTGGCACAACAGGTCCACCTGGTGTTTGTCGTAGCCAGGCTTGCCGCGAGGCGCCGGCGAGAACTTCTCGCCGGCAGGGCGAGAGAGGCGGTCATACAGTGTGGTCGCCCGCTCGACAACCCTGTCGAGCCAGGCCTGCTGCCCCTGGCGCTCAATGAACGCCGCCCGCTCCTTGCGCGTGAACGCGGCGTCCAGCCGGTCCAACGCCCCATCCACGGCCGCATCGTCGTACCCACGGGCGACCCTGCTGAAGGACACCGTCCGGACATCTTGCGGAGTCATCCGCTCGGGGGACTTCCCCTCATAGATCGCTTGCGCTCTGGCAAAAAACGCATTGACTTCCTCGACGTCGTAACCGCGGTTGCCGCCGCGGGCGCGCCGGAAAAGATCAGCCATGGTCCCTACTCCCCTCCGCGGCTAGCTGACCGCAGGCGCCGTCGATGTCCGCACCCCGCGTGTCCCGAACCGTTGTGGCGATGCCCGCCGCCCGCAGGCGTCGGGCGAAGGCGTCGGCGACATCTGGGCGGCTCGCCGTCCAGCGCGAACCAGGAACAGGGTTCAGCCCAATGGGGTTCACATGTGCCCATCCGGTGCCCCGCCTCCTTAGCTCGGCGCCGAGCGCGGTAGCTCGCCACTCCTGGTCATTGATGTCGCGGATCAGGGCATACTCGATGCTGACTCGTCGCCCTGTCGCCGAATAATAGCGTTTAGCGGCGTCGAGGACCGCACCGACCGGATAGCGGCGATTGACCGGCACAAGGGTGTCGCGAAGGTGGTCGTCTGGCGCGTGGAGCGACAGGGCGAGCCGGACGGGAATCCCCTCGCCGGCCAGCCGGTCGATGCCGGGCACGATTCCGCAGGTCGAGACCGTGATATTGCGAGCTGAGATGCCGAAACCGGCCGGCGGCGGAGCCGCGATTCCCTTCACGGCAACGATCACGGCACGGTAGTTGGCCATCGGTTCGCCCATGCCCATGAACACCACGTTGGTCAGGCGTCGGGGTCCGGCAGCGAGGGTTCCGTCTCTCGTGGCGGCCGCGGCGATGCGAACCTGGTCGAGGATCTCGCCGGCCGACAGGTTCCGGACCAGACCCAGGGTGCCGGTGGCACAGAAGGGGCAGCCCATGCCGCACCCTGCCTGACACGAGACGCACAGCGTGGTGCGGTCCGGGTAGTCCATGAGCACCGATTCGACGGCCGCGCCGCCGGCGAGCCTCCACAGCGACTTGACCGTCGCACCTCGGTCCGTGCGGCGTTCGTCGACCAGTGTGAGCAGGCGGGGCATGGTCTGCGCCACCAGCTCCGCCCGCTGGCCGGCCGGAAGGTCCGTCATCACAACGGGATCCGCCGTCAGGTTGGCGAAGTAGTGGTGGGACAGCTGCCGGGCACGGAACGGCCGGTGCCCCAGCTCCGCGAGCCACCCGGCTCGCCCTGCCTCATCCAGATCCGCCAGGTGGCGCGGCGGGCGGGCCCGAGACATCGCGGCGACCGTGGATAGCGCGGGTGCATCTGCGACGCTGAGGGCGGCGGCGCCATCGGCGGCGGTTCGCGGATGATGAGAGGCAGCATCGGCGAAAGGCGAAGGGAGACTCATGGTGGCGTCCAGGATCTCACGCCACCATGAGTACTGCGTAAGCGACCGGGGCGGTCATCAGGATCGAATCGACGCGGTCAAGCACGCCGCCGTGGCCGGGCAGGATCGAGCCCATGTCCTTGATGCCCAGGGCACGCTTGAGGAGCGACTCGGCCAAGTCGCCCAACGTCGATGTCACCACCGCCGCCGCACCAAGGACAAGACCCCACCACCACGGGTGATGCAGGACGATGGCCGCGACGACTCCGACGAGAACAGCCAAGGCGGCCGATCCGCCCAGACCCTCCCAGGACTTCTTCGGACTGATCGTAGGCGCCAGCGGGTGTCGGCCGGCGAGGGTACCCAAGACATACCCACCGATGTCGTTCCCGACAGGCAGGAGGACCACCACCAAGGCCAACCATCGACCTTCGCCGGGAATGGCGGCGACAAGGATGAGGAAGGCCGCAAGCAGCCCGATGTAGGTCGCCGCGAAGACCGACGCCATCACGTCTCGGGCGAAAAGCTCGCCGATGCCGTCAATCGCGCGCCACACGACGGCGGCGACGACCGTCAACACGAAGGCCACGACCACCCCCGTGTGCCCGGCGACGTAGGCGCACACCTGGATTCCCACAGCCCCCACGGCGAGCGGCCAGAAGGGTAGACGTATCCGGGCTTGGTCGAAAGCCGCTGCCAACTCCCACATCGCCAGGGCAACGGCCGTAGCCACAAGGACCACAAGGGGCTCCGGGCGCCACACCACCGAGGCAACCAGCAGCGCAAAAAGACCGACGCCAACTCCGATGGCGGCTGGAAGATTGCGGCCGGGCGATGGCATCAGACCTCGAGAAGCTCGGCTTCCTTGTGTTCCAGCAGCTGGTCGACCTTGGTCACGTAACGCTTAGTCACCTGGTCGAGCTCGTGCTCGGCACGGTGGACATCGTCCTCACCGGCCTCGCCGTCGCGCTGGATGCGGATAAGCGCCTCTCGGGACTTGTGGCGCGTGGCCCGGATCGCCACGCGGGCCTCCTCGGCCTTGTGGCGAGCAAGCTTGATGTACTCCTTGCGACGCTCGGTGGTCAGCTCCGGCATGACCAGGCGAATCACCGTGCCGTCATCGGACGGGTTGACACCCAGGTCGGAGTCGCGGATGGTCCGCTCGATCGACGTCATCGCACTCTTGTCATACGGCGTGATGAGCACGGTGCGCGCCTCGGGCACCGTGACCGAGGCGATCTGTTGAAGCGGCGTGGGCGCCCCGTAGTAGTCCACCAGAAGCTTGGTGAACATGCCGGGGTTCGCCCGCCCTGTACGGATGCCCGCGAATTCCTCGCTGGCCACGGCGATGGTCTTGTCCATGTGGTCCTCGGCGGTGAGGAGAATGTCATCTATCACAGGTAGTCAGTCCTTATGTCTAGGCCGTCATGCGACGACGAGGGTTCCCAGGGTCTCGCCATCAAGCGCTCGGGTTACGTTGCCCTCACCCTCGAGCCCGAAGACAACCATAGGCAGTTTGTTCTCCATGCACAGGGACAGCGCGGCCGCGTCGACCACGCGCAGTCCCTCGCGGATGGCTTGGGTGTACGTGAGGCGGTCCAATCGGCGTGCGGTGGGATCCTTGTTCGGATCCGCCGTGTAGACGCCATCCACCCCGTTCTTCGCCATGAGTACCGCATCGCAGTGCGTCTCCAACGCGCGCTGCGCTGCGACGGTGTCGGTCGAGAAATAGGGCATCCCAGCCCCAGCACCGAAGATGACGATCCTCCCCTTCTCCAGGTGGCGGATCGCCCGCAGAGGGATGTAAGACTCGGCAACCTGGCCCATCGAGATGGCAGTCTGCACGCGGGTGCTGACTCCGGCCTTCTCGCAAAAGTCCTGGAGGGCGAGGCAGTTCATGACCGTGCCGAGCATCCCCATATAATCCGCCCGCGCGCGATCAAGGCCCCGTCCGGACAGCTCAGCCCCGCGGAAGAAGTTGCCGCCGCCCACCACGATCGCCACTTGGACGCCCCTACTCACGGATGTCGCGATTTGCCTGGCGATCCCCGCGACGACATCGGGGTCCAGCCCCACCGCCCCACCGCCGAACGCTTCTCCCGACAGCTTGAGCAACACCCGCCGGGCGTTCGGCTCACGTCTCGGTTCTTCACTCACTGTCGACCTCCTTGGCCTCGACCGTGCCCCATTGTGCCGCGCAGGTACGACAACGGCTCCGAACCCGCCGGTTCGGAGCCGTTGTCCTCGTCTCAGGCCCCCACGCGGAAGCGCGCGAAGGCGGTCACCGTGCCACCGGCCGCCTGGAGAACCTTCGCCACCGTCAGCTTCGGGTCCTTGGCGTAGGCCTGTTCCACCAGCACGGTCTCCTTGAAATACCCGTTCAAGCGCCCTTCGACGATCTTGGGCAAGGCCGCCTCGGGCTTGCCCTCGGCGCGGGCGATCTCCCCCGCCACACGGCGCTCATCCGCCACCTTGTCCTCGGGAACGTCCTCACGAGTGACGTACTCCGGGGAGTAGGCGGCGATGTGCATGGCGATGTCCTTGGCCACCGCCTCGCCGGCCTTGTCGGTGGCGATCAGGACCCCCACCTGCGGAGGGAGGTCTTTGTTCGTCTTGTGCAGGTAGGCGGTCACGACCTCGCCCTCGACGATGGCGACGCGCCGCACCTGAATCCTCTCGCCCACGGTTGCCTGCACCTGATCCACGACAGCGCTGAGGGTTTCGGCGGGGGCGACCTCGCTGGCGAGCAGCGCGTCGACATCCGCGATGCGCTGGCTGGCGGCCTGGGTCAAGACCTTGTTCGCCATCTCGATGAACACCGGTGCCTTGGCCACGAAGTCGGTCTCGGAGTTGACCTCGACCATCGTGCCGGTCTGTCCTGCCGGTCCGGCCGCAACGTCGATCGCCACCAAGCCGTCCGATGTCGCACGGCCCTCGCGTTTGGCGATGCCCTTCAGACCCTTGATACGCAGGATTTCGACTGCCTTGGTGGCGTCGCCATCAGCCTCGTCCAGGGCCTTCTTGACGTCCATCATTCCGGCGCCCGTGCGGTCACGCAGGGCCTTGATATCAGCAGTTGTGTAATTCGCCATGGATGATCCTTCGGTGTCGATCGATTGGGATGAGGTAGTCGAATGGATGGGATACGCGCGCGGCACCGGTCAGGAGTCTGACGCCGTGGCCGGGTTGTCTTCGGCCGAAGTGTCGTCGGTTGAAGACTCACCAGCCGCACTGGCATCGGCGGCCTCCGCGGGTACCGGAGGCGTGGATTCGGCGGGAGCAGCGGCCTCGGCCGGCTTTGCCGGCTTGGTGTCCGCAGCCGACTTGGCCTCAGACTTGGGCTTCGTGGCCGCCTCGGCCTCGGCCGGCTTTGCCGGCTTGGTGTCCGCGGCGGGCTTGGTGTCCGCAGTCGGCTTGGCTGCGCTCTTCGGCTTCGTGTCCGACTCGGGCGCGGCCGGCGTGGCGTCCGCAACTGGCTCAGGCTCAACCTCAGGCTTGGCGGCCGACTCGGTCCCGGCCGGCCTGACCGCACCC
>JAISBQ010000371.1 GCA_031266115.1 Bifidobacteriaceae bacterium | reverse complement strand
GCCAACGCACCCACCCCACACTTGACACCACCAAGGAATAACCACCATGCTCACAACACACCCCACATGGTCCCATCACCCTGGCAACCAGACGGTCCCAACACCCTGGCAGATGACATCCACGGTCATCGCTTCAATCTGCCGCCAGAGAACCTCGCTCACCACACGACCCAACCTACCGGGCGTTGATCGTGGCCCTCGGCGGCCTGGCGGACCAGTGCTGTGGCGAGGTGGATGAGACCAAACAGTCCAAGCTGGGCGCCCGCTGTCCGATGCTGAACGCCAGTCCTATGAGCAGGTCACAAGGGGAGGATGTGCCTTGGGAGTGGCGGCCCCGGTGGGGACCTGCGGCCGACGTGTTCACCTGGTGAGTAGGTAGGCGTGGAGGGCTGCGCGAGTGATCTCGGAGCGGGACTGGTTGGTTTGGGTGGCACGCGCTGTGAGGGCGGCGTCGAGGTCAGCGGTGATGCGTACGGGCAGCACTGTGGAGACGCCGGGGCCGAGGCGGGGTCGGCCGCGTTTCTTCAGTTCGGCAGTGTCGTAGCCACGTTCGGCCTCGTCGGCCCACGCCTGGATGTCGGCCTCGGTGATCGGGCGGCCGTTGGATGTTGTTCCGTAGTCGGTCATGGGCTGTCGCCTCCTGGCAGCAGGTCGAGCGATGCGGCGCGGGCTCGCATGGGATGGATGACGATCTCGGTTCCTTCCGCGTTCACTAGGACGACCGTCTCAAGGAGTCTTGCTGTCGCGTCGAAACCGAGGCGCAGTTCTCGAAGTGGGTCCTGGCCTACCTGGTGGGCCACGATGAACCTCTCGGCAGCGAGGAGGGCATCGCCGGGGTGGATCCCGTGCTTCAGCGCCGACCTCGCGACCTCCATCCGATTATTGTATACGTAATCCCCTGCGTCACACACGGCCCCGGTTTCCGAACGAAAGTGCAACGGGCCGGTGCCTGTCACCATCCCTGGCGAGTCGATGCCGCTGGCGGTGGTAGGGGTTGACCTGCTGGATTCGGCCGATCCGCGAGAGCGCGCTGCCGGGCGCGCGATCCTGGAAGAGGTGTTGCCGTGGCGGAGCACTAACTGATCGTCCCTGGTGAGGGCTGGCCGCCACCGTGGCCATTGCTCTTGGAGTTGCTGGGGCTCCCGCGCGGGGGACGTCACCTCACGGATGCCGCCCTGCTCGCCGCGCTCGTCGTGGACCATGCCGACGAGCGGACCCGCCTCCACGGCTCGGACTGGCGTCGGCTCCGCTTCTTGGCCGCGAAGCTCGGGGACCGGGCACATCCGGCCTGGCTCGCTCTTGGTGATGGCTTGGCCCGCCGAGGCCAGGACACCTTACGCATCCTCACCGCGTGACCACGCGATGCCACTAGAAGGCCGCCTCGCCCGATGGATTCACCGCTGAAACCCAACACGGCCCTGACCAGGGGTCTCGGCGGGTTAGAGCGGTTCGAATAGCGTTTCGTATCCCCACCTGAGGGCCTCGACGATGGCGTAGTGGCGGGTCAAACCCGCGGCCCGTGGCCTGGTGCTCCGCCCGCAGTGCGATCGGCGTCTTCTCACCTGTTTCCACTGATCGCCGCGAGGGTGCGTCTCATGACCAGCGTCCCGCACGCTTGGGCCGTGTCAAGCGTGCAAGTCGTGTCATCGTCGACCTATGTCTCGACTGTCTCGACCGGAGCCGACTCTCGATCCTGGCCTTCTTGTGGCCCCCGATGACGTAGATCACCTGGTAAGAGCCTTGGCGGGCGTTGAACGGTCCCTCAAGCGGCGCTGTGAGCGGTTCGCCCAGGCGCGGCAGGTGGTCACGAGCCTCAGGGCGCGCGCCCACAGACGAGACAGCGACGGCCGCTGCTCGTGCCCCCATCTGGGTCTTCCAAGCGCTTACAGGTATGCTTGATCTGTATTCAGTTAGGAGATGGACTGTTGGAGACCCTGTCAACGGTGTTTACCCTGGCCGACACCCGGCGGGCCGGGCTGAGCAAGGACCGAATCTACAAGTGCGTCGAAGACGGTGCGATAGAGAGGATCGGACGAGGTGTGTACGTCAAGGCAGGTTCGATAGACCCATCGCTCGCCACACTCGCTGGAGCCACGGCCGTCCAACAGTCGGCCACGATGTGCTTGACCAGCGCCCTTGCCCGCCATGGGCTGAGCGACGCCATCCCCACGGCCGCCGATGTCGCGCTGCCCCGCGGCACCCGCCACCCTGCCGGGTTCAAGCATGTCACCTGGCACAGCTTCGACCCGGCTACCTTCGCCATCGGACGCGAGCCGTTAGACGGCGCAGATGGCCTGTTCTGCTACTCGCCAGAGAGGTCGATTGTCGACTGCTTCAGGCTCGCCCATCGAGAGGGCCGGGAGACCGCGGTCGAGGCGCTGAAACGCTGGCTGCGTCGACGCGGCAACTATCCGGCGAAGCTGCTGGACACAGCCAAGGTGTTCCCCAAGGCATACCCTTCGATCCGCTCGACCCTAGAAGTACTATCGTGACCCCAGTCCCGGCCCGCGATAAGGCGTCCGGCCGCGCCTACAACGATTTGAAGAACCTGGCCAGACGTCAAGGCCGCGACGTCGCCGAGTGCTTCGTGCTGTATGCACTGGAGGGATTTCTCGCCCGGCTCGCCGCCTCAGACCATTCGAACCAATTCGTCCTCAAGGGCGGCGTGTTGATGGCGGCGTTCTCAGCCAGACGCCCCACCAGGGATATCGACTTGGCAGCCGGCGGCTTCCCGAACGACCTCGCCGACGCCGAACGGCGCGTTCGGGCCATAG
>JAISBQ010000368.1 GCA_031266115.1 Bifidobacteriaceae bacterium | reverse complement strand
AAGCGTGTGTGGGGGTAACTCCACCGCGGGTTCAAATCCCGCCGCCACCGCGGACGGAAGGACCGGGGGGAACTCCCCCGGTCCTTCCGTGCGTTTGGGCTGAGTATCGCGGGATTTGCCGAGGAGGGGCGCCAGCGGCGCCCCGACGGTTCCCGCCCGGTCAGACCGTGGCCGCGAGTTCTCGGTGGCGACCTGGGGACGCGGTTCCGAGGCGCCACAGCTTGACGAGAGAGGCCGCGAAGATCGCCACCACCAAGCCGTTGCGCAGGAGGCCGATCACGAGCAGGTCGACACGTCCGTCGAGGAAGTCGCCGTAGGCCTCGGGGTAGATGAGATGGGTCAATGCGGCGCACACGCCGAGCACTACCGCCATCGTCCGCCAGAACGGCGAGCGGGGGTATCGCGCCAGGCCCACCAGCATCGGGGCCAGCATCCAACTCATGAACTGGGGTGAGCCAACCTTGTTGGCGACGATGGCGCCGCTCAAGGCTGCGAGCGCCGCCACATACAGCGCGGCTTGGCCCCGCGACCGCGCCCGGTAGGCGAACCATGCGACGAGGAGGAGGGCCGACGGCAGGAGGAAATCGGCGGCGCGAGCCAAGCCGTAAGAGCTGCCCGCCAGCTGAAAGGCGCTGAGGTCGTTGTCGTACACGGCGATCTGCTCGCCGCGAATGGCTCTGATGGCGTACACGGGTGTGGCGAGGACCGATTCCACCTGCAGGCCTCGGTCCGATTGGGTGGTGACAAATCCCAACAGGCTGGGCAATCGAACCCCGGCCAGGAGCGCCACACTCACTACCGCTGCGCAGACCACCGCGCCTCCCACCACCACATCCGCCCACCGCTTCAGCTTGTTGAGCACCAGAGGCACCATGACCACGGCGGGGGCAACCTTGATCCATGCCCCGATTGTCAACAGCGCAGCGGCCACGGTGGTGTGCCGTGTCGCGAGCACGAGGGCAAACACCGTGATGGCCGGTACCAGCGGATCGAGGCGCATCATGCCTGGGCCTCCAAGCAACGCCACGAAGACCGCCCACGCGAGGATCGGTGGCGCAGCTCGGCGTGGCCCGAAGGTGCGGACCAGGAAGCCGGCCGTCACGGCGTTGATCGCGGCAATCAGGACCCACCACAGGTCGAGGTAGCCCGCCCCCGTGAGCGACGAGAGGCCCTTCACCAGCGTCATCGGAAGCAATGCGAGCGCCGGATAGACCCACTCGAAGTCCCTGACTGGCCAGTAGCCTCGCACGAGCGCGTCGTTCATCCACGAGTCGTAGAGTCCGACATCGTTCGCACCGGTGGATTCCGTGGTGTGGTTGAGCACGAGGATGATCAGGTGGGCGACCAGGAAGGTCATGATGATCGCCGCGATCATCCACCACTCAGAGTGGGACGGCGAGGTGCGCGATGCCCGCGCTCGGGACGGTGTAGGCATGCACGGTGCTCCGGTGTCGGCAGGTGGGCGAGTCACTGCGGGCCCGTCCCAGGGGAGCCAAACTGGCGGCTCAGCCCAGGGGAATGGTAACGGGAGTGGACAGGATGTCGCCCACGAACTCCAGCGCGGCCGGAGTCTCGCCGGTCGGAATGTCGAAGACCAGGCACCCGCGTTGCGGTGTCCCGGGTATCAGGGCCTCCTGGCCGAGAGCATTCGACTGGGCCCTGAAGGAACTCTCGATGTCGTTGCCGTACTCGGCGCCGGACGCCACGCGCAGGCGCTGCTCGTCCGGCGGGAAATACCCGGTGGCGTGGCCGGTGTATTCGAGTTCAACGGTGATGACAACGAACTGACCTTCCTCGGAGGTCCACGTACCCGATTCGCCGATTTGAGTCAGGCCCTCATCGACGCCAAGAACCCTCATGGCGAAGTCACCGTTGACGAAGGTTGTGCCCATCGACCATTGGGTGGCGCCGGATGTGCCGGGCGATGGCGTGGCGACGCTCGTGGGGCGAGGCATGGAGGTCGGCGTGACCGGAGGTGCGAGCATGGGGTCGGCGCCGATGGTGTGGCCCGCCAAGAGCATCAGAACCACGCCGAGCCCAGCGATTCCGAGTCCAGCCATCACGACCCCACCCCATCTGAGGGCTGCGCCCGCGATCCGTCGCCACGGCGATTCACCTGGCTTGCCTGCGGGGACAACCGGAAGGGTTCCGGTCGCGATCGCCTCACGGATTCGGGCGAGGCTGCCGGTCGGCTCCGACCCCCGAATCGCGGCGCGGGTGAGCGGTGCTTCGCCATCCGACGATGACGGTCCCTCACCCCCTGTCTTGTGGACCGTTCCCGCGTGGCTCGCATCCGCATCGTCCGTGAGCATCGGTGCTGGTGGTGGGGTGGGCGGGGCCGGCGATGGCTGGCGTGTCGCGTGCGCTTGCAGACCTGGCGGCATCGGCGCAGCGGCCGGCAGGTCTGCCAGAGCATCGCCATCCGGTGGGGCAAGCGGGCCCGCCTGGACGGGCGTACTGGGAGCGCTCGGCGTGGTGGGTGCGGAAGGTGTGGCCTGCTCAGGCACGCCTGGCCGCAGGGCAGGTGTGCCGGGTGGCATGGGCGGACTTGGCACGTCCGGGCCGGGCGCGGGAGCGGCGCGCACCGCAGGAGCCCCAGGCGGCGGAGGCGGGGGGGCGACCGGCGCTGGGACTGGCGCGCTGTTGGCAATGGCGCCGCCTTGACCCGCAACCTCCTGCGGCGTGACGATTTCGGGCGGCATCGCCGCCGTGGGCGAGGCGGTGTACTGGGGCGGAGTCGGGGGAAAGTGGGGGCTTCGGCGTGCGCGAACCTCGGTGGGATGGAATGGCATGGGGGCAGGGTTGGGCGCCGGCTGAGAACCGGCGGGTGGCGCAGCCACCTCGTGGGTCGACGCGCTGGCGCGGGGGCGCGGTGTCTGCAGCGCGGAGGGCACGCTCACGTCGCCCGGACCGGACGCCGCGGGCGGCCAGGGCGGCCTCGACGGTACGCGCGGTGCGGTCCGCGCAAGCGGCGTGTCGGTCCCGGGTGACACGGCAGTTCGAGGTGGACTAGGAATTCTGGGCGGTGCAGAGTACAGCGCCGGTGGAGGTGGTGGAGGTGGCGGTGGGGGTGGGGGTGCCGCCACCTGGGGCGGGGTGAGTCCCGACGCCGAGGTGCGAGGCCGTGGCGCCGGATAGTTTGTGGGACTGGCGTGGCGGGCTGGGGGCGCGCCCGTCGTCGTGGCGCCCGCCTGTGGTGTTCCGGTCACAGGAGGCGGTAGGCCTCGCCGATCTTCGGCCGCTGGCTCCCGCGTGTGGCGATGCTCGGGGTGCGTGCGCGGGACGGGCGGCCGGGTGGGTCGCGACACATGTCTCCATGCGTCATCGGCGGCGTGCGCCTCTCGGGGTCCGCCGGGCGGGGCTATCGCGTCGGCTCGTTGGGCCGGCTGCTCAGCTGCGGTGGCACGGGTGGGTACGGGTGGCGGGAGCGGATCGCGGCCGGGCGCGTGGGAGGCAGCCGGCTGCATCCCGGTGTCCGCGTTCCAGGGCGTGAGCTTCCACCCCGACGCACGCCCCGCCGGGGCCTGAGGCCATGCGGGGCCAGCAGCGCCGGACCGTGCTGACGCCGGCGGTGTGGGTGGACGGGTCGGCGCCAAACCGGTCCCGGCTTCCTCGGCCTGATGGCGCGCGGCCTCCTCGCGCAGGGCGCGCCTGGTCAGCCCGCCGGTGACCTGGTGAGTCACGGGCTCCGGAGGAGGCAAATCAGTCATGGTGTCGTGATGGCGCGGTGGCGGAAGCAGGTGGTAGCCGGATGGACGTGAGGTGCCCCGAAGCCGGCGTTCGGCGATCGAGACCACCTGAGCGTATGCCATCGCGAGACCTCAGGCGCAAGCGAGGAAGAAACGGTTCTCGCCCGCGGCACGCCGTTCACCAGGCGAAGTGCTCCGCGCCGGTTGCCCATCCGCGCCGGCACGCCCGAAAAGCGCATTTACCAGCGTAATCACCGGTGGTACCCTTCGCTGCGACACAAACTCCAGCTCTCCAAAGGAGGATGAGCATGCCAGTCTGGACGTTGCACGGCACCGGCCGCTCCGTTGATCCGCAAGGTGTTGTCAACCCTGACGAACGCCTTTCCTGGCCCCGCACCATCGGGATTGGACTCCAACACGTCGTGGCGATGTTTGGCGCCACCTTCCTGGTCCCGCTGATCACGGGATTCCCCCCGTCTACCACCCTGTTCTTCTCCGCTATCGGCACCGTCACGTTCCTTCTCATCACGGGTAACCGGTTGCCGAGCTACCTGGGATCGTCCTTCGCGTTCATCTCTCCGATCCTGGCCGCCAAGGGCGCCGATGGCGGCGGTTTCGGCTATGCGCTGTTCGGTGTCCTGGCGGCTGGTGTCCTCCTGGCGATCGTCGGCGGCGTGGTTGCGGTGGCGGGCACGGGTTGGCTCAACGCGTTCATGCCCCCGGTCATGACCGGCACCATCGTCATGCTCATCGGCTTCAATCTCGCGCCGGCGGCGTGGGGCCAAGATGAGACCTCCGGCTTCCGCGCCGCGCCCTTGACCGGGGCCATTACCGTGGTCTCGGTCCTCCTGGTGACGGTCTTGTTCAGGGGCATCATGGGGCGCCTGTCAGTGTTGATTGGTGTTCTCGTGGGCTACATCGCCGCCGTGATCCAAGGCCAGGTCGATTTCGCATCCATCAACGCCGCGTCCTGGTTTGGCCTACCCGAGTTCACTGCTCCGAAGGCCAACTGGTCGGTGTTGGGGATGTTCGTGCCGGTGGTGTTGGTGTTGGTCGCGGAGAACGTGGGTCACGTCAAGTCGGTCGCGCTGATGACCGGTCGCAACTATGACAAGTCGATGGGTCGCGCCCTGCTGGGCGATGGTGTCGCGACGGTGTTCGCCGCGCTTGGCGGCGGCTCGGGTACCACCACATACGCGGAGAACATCGGCGTCATGGCTGCGACCAAGATCTACTCCACGGCGGTCTACTGGGTCGCCGCGGCAACGGCGCTGCTCCTCTCGCTGCTCCCCAAGTTCGGAGCGGCCATCGCGACGGTTCCTCCGGGTGTGATCGGCGGGGCCGGGACGGTGCTGTACGGGATGATCGGACTGCTGGGTGCTCGTATCTGGATCGAGAACAAGGTGGACTTCTCCTCGCCCGTCAACTTGATGCCGGCGGCCGTGGCGCTGATCGCCGGTATCGCGAACTTCACGTTCGCCATCGGCGACGTCCAATTCACCGGAATCGCGTCGGGTACCATCGCGGCCTTTGTGCTCTACCACGGGATGCGCTGGCTCGGCCGTCTGCGCGGGACCGACCTCGGGTAGGGCCTCCTGGACAGGCTCCGGGCACGCGGCTTGGGTCACGCGGAGTGCGGTCCACCGCCGATGGCGTTCCCCCTCGCTCCGACTTCGCGACTGTCCCGCGTCAAGGGGTTTCGCTCGCCTCCGGCTCGTCCGACGTGGACGGGACTGTGCCGGGAATTGGGACCGTCACGCCGGCCAGCTCGGCAAGTGGTGTGCACTCGGCCGGGAAGGGGATGACTGTGCCAGCTTTCGCTGTCACCGTCTCCGGGGAACGCAACATCTTGTATTCCTCGCCGATGATGATGTCAACGGTTTCATCGCTGCGGCCGTCGAAAGTGAGGGCGGTGCCTTCGGGTGCGTGGGCCAAGAGGAGATAGGACCGGTTGATTCCGAGGGCACCGGTGCGGATCAGGGCGATGCCGCGGTACTCGAATGGGGCGTTGTCCACACGGCCGATGGCGAAGCCACGCGCCTCCAGGGCTTGCGACAGGTAGGTGGCAGCGCCGAACGCTGTCGACGCGTTGAGCACGTTGACCGTGGCGAGCGCCGCCTCGGGATACATCGAGGCCTCGTCAGGGGGGCACGGTGTGGGCCCCCAGTCCTCCTCGACAGCGGCGGGAGAGGAGAACGGAGCTGAGACGAACGGGTCCATCCGGCCGAGGATGACAGCAGCGCTGGCGGCCCCGACCACCACGAGTACAGCAACGAGTAGCCCGAAGATGGTGGTCTGTCGCAGAATCAGGCGTCGCTTGCGCATCCGGGCGAGGTCTTTGGCGTTCATGCGTCCCCGACTATCGGAAGCTCGGAAGTCTTGGCCAGTTCGGCGTACGCGGGGCGCGCCAGGCCTAGGTCGGCGAGATCTAGCACCCGCACGTGCAGCATCTGGCGTTGGTAGAGGGCGGCCCGCACCGCTCGGTGTAGCCCGTCCTCCAAGTAGTAGGTGCCCCGCCACAGCACCACGTGCGCGAACAGGTCTCCGTAGAAGGTGGAGTCCTCGGACAGGAGGTTGCCAAGATCCAAGGTGCGCCTCGTGGTGACCATGTCGGAGAGGCGGATCTGGCGTGGGGGGATGGTCGACCACTGCTTCGGCGTGACGTACCCGTGGTCTGGGTACGGCCGTCCGTCCGCGATGGCCTTGAAAATCACAGTCCGCAGTCTACGGAAGTCCCCCCGCCTGTCGCGTCCCCCCGCAGGCTAATGTCGGGCCTGCCCTGTCCCCCCTACGGAGGAGGTGGCGGGTGCCGGCGTCGTCGGATGCCGCGACCCGCCCATCTGTTCAGTGTGACCCCGCCCATCTGTTCAGTTTGACCCCGCCCATCTGTTCAGTTTGACCTATGCTTGCCCGATGGAGTTGCAGCGGCGAATCGCCGACGCCGAACTGGGTGAGGTCCTTGAGGGGCTTGCCGCTGTCGCCATCGAGGGTGCCAAGGGGGTGGGCAAGACGACCACCGCCATGCGGGTGGCAGCGACG
>JAISBQ010000345.1 GCA_031266115.1 Bifidobacteriaceae bacterium | reverse complement strand
CCGGGTCAACGTCGTGCTGGATTACGGCTACAAGGAAGCCGCGACCGACCAGGGCAACCGTCAGATCGTCGTCGTGGTCACTGCAGGCGATCCGGTCGAGGAGTACGTCCCGACGCGGGCGGGCCACACGTTCTCCGGGTGGTACACGGCATCTGGGCTCGCGTATAGCTCCACGGCCCCGGTCACGGCCGACACCACACTCACCGCGTACTGGGACGGAGCCACGCCAGCGGTGACCATGGTGGGGTTGCGTCAGGTGGTGGCTACCGCAAGGGCTCTGGATCCGGACTCGTACACGGCCGCCTCGTACGCGGCCGTGAGCACGGCGATCGACGCGGCCGAGGTCCTCCTTGCCGCGAGCGCCAATCCGACCGCCGCGCAGGTGCAAGCCGCTGCCGATGCGTTGAACGCTGCCGTGGCCGGCTTGGTGGTGGCTCCCGTCGAGGTTTCAGTGCCCGGCCCCACGGCGACTGTGCCTGGCCCCACGGTGACCGTGCCCGGACCCACGGCGACCACCACAGTCGCACCGCCGGGTCAAGGCGATCCGCCGGCCACGACGAAGACCAAGGCCAATCCGACCATCAAGCTCAGCAAGTGGAAGCTGTCCGCGGCCGCATCGGTCAAGGTCAAGGTCACCGCGCCCGGTGTCAGCCCGGTTACGGGAAAGATCAAGGTCACCTGGACCAAGGGCAAGAAGGTGGTCACCAAGACCTTCACCCTGAAGAACGGCGCGGCGACCGTCAAGGTGCCTGCGAAGGTGAAGTCCGGGATCTGGAAGATGCGCACCGCCTACGCCGGGTCGGCGACCGTTGCCCCGACGGTCCGCTACCTCTCGACGGTCCGCAAGATCGCCTCCCGGGGCGCGACGATCGTCTGAGTCGAGGCACGTGGCCTCGTCGGGTGCGGTCTGTCACCGCCGTGCCCGGCGAGGCCACGGTGCTTGGCGAGCCTCGTGCGTGCCGGCGGCATCAGGCGGTCGTCGTGACGGGCTCGTCAAAGGCGACATCGCCGTCCGCGGGAGGGGCGATGCATCCACATTCGGGATGGGGCGTCCACCGGATGGCGCTTGTGGTGTAGTCGGGCAGGTGGAACGCGATGGTTGTCTCCGCACACGGCGGCCGGTGGCCAGTGAGCGCGCAGACAACCTGCGCGGCGGCATAGCTACCGATGAGGCCGGCCAGCGCGGGATCTTCGCCGCGCGCGGCGACGGCGGACTTGACGGACACCTGGGTCGCCATACCCGGCCATGCCGGGTCCTCGTCCGTCCGGTGAAGCGCGAGGCAGCGCAGGCATGGCCCGGCGCCGGGCGTGACCCACGGTCCGACGGTGCCGGATATCTCGCTGAGCACCACCGAAAGGTGAGGGACGCTGTGAAACACCAGGTCGCGGGCACGCACAATGTCGCAGACATCGGTGTCAACCAGCACGGTCGCATCATCCTCGGTGGCGGGTCCCGAGGCGATCACGCGGCTGCCTGGGATGGTGCGAATCCGCGCTTTGATCACGGCGTCGCGGGGTTTGCCGACATCGTGGGTGTCATAGTCCGTGCCGCAGTCGCGAGGCGTGACCGGCCTGGAGTCGGTGAGGCGCAGGTGCCCGATCCCGCTGGCGGCGAGTGTCACAGCGATACGGGCTCCGGTGCGCCCGAGCCCCACCACGTGGACAGTCGATTCGATGAGCTTGGCGACCGTCGGCCACCCGTCATCGTCGCGTAGCAAAGCTCGGGACTCCGCCGCCGGGCTGAGCATCTCGCGGGCGCCGGGCGGGACTCCGGTCCGCGAGGTGGCCCGTGGGGAGATGTGGAGTACCCCGGAATCGGCCAACTCGCCCACGATCGCCTCGGCTCGCGCAGGATCGGCGTGAGCACGGATAAGCACCCCTCGCAGTTGGGGGAGCGTGTGTTCGATTGTCAGAGCCGCGACCAGGGCGTGTTCGCTTGGGTCGTTGAGCGTCAGGCGGCGGGCAATGCGTGGCTCGAAGCCGATCTGTGTCTCATGCTCGGAGCGCCACAGTGGGGTGAGGCCGCGTTTGAAGTGCATGGCGTCCGCCTTGGTCGAAGGGATGACACCACACTGTGCCCCGCGGACGGTGTGCGCGTCACTTTGACGCCGTCGATCCTGTGGATAACTCCGGAGCAGCGCACGGCCGCCCTATCCCCGGACACACGCCAGTGGCCCGGTGGACTGGCCACCGGGCCACTGGTCAAGGGACGAATAGGTCGTGACCCCGTCTTCGCGCGTGCCCCTAGGCCTTGCCGATGATGCGGTTCACCGTGGTGCTGCACACGGGGCAGACTCCCTTGGCCATCCGTCGGCCGTTGGTCACCACCACATGCCCTTCGGCTTCGCGCTTCTCCTTGCACTTGACGCAGTAGAACTCGCCCGTGTAAGTCTCGGCCATCCAATGACTCCGTTCATAGAAATGGCGGATCCACAAAGGACCCGCCAGGTAGGTACTTGCCGTCTACTCTAGCCCGCACACGGCGCTGATCGGCCCAAAGACTCATGCGGACCGGCGTGTTCGCTAGAAACTGAAGCCTCCACAGCGCTCGCAGGCGGCGCCGTGTGGGACGGATCGATCGGCGCGGCAGCGAGGACACATGGTTTGACCCTCGTGACCTGCGACCGCCGTACGCGAGCGACGTACGACGCGTTGGGCGTCGCCTACCACCTCGCGCTCGGGTGTCCTGAGACCTAAGTGGCGAGCGGTAGCGAGGGCCACGACATCGGCGAAGGTGGGGCTCGAGGCGGATCGGGAGTGGCACATGGTGCCTGGTTTCGGGGTGTTCACCAGTCGGGGCTGTTCCGCCATGGCGGGGTGGTGGGTGTGGGTGGTTGGATGCGGTAGATGCGGCCTTGGGGTGAGGTGATGGTGAGGATGCCGGTGTGGGTGTCGCGGGTCCAGTCCCATCCGGTGAGGGTCTTAAGTCTGTGGTGGACACGGCAGGCGGGGGTGAGGTTGGACGCGATGGTCTGGTCGATCGCGGGCAGGGAAGGGTCGTAGGGGGCGACGTGGTCGAGGTCGCAGGCCCATGCTGGGCGTTGGCATCCTGTGAAGGAGCAGGTGAGGTCTCGTAGAACGACGGTGTTCTGGATGTGGGGTGAGGGCTGGTAGGAGTGGCAGGCCAGGGTTTCAGCGGGCCATGTTTCGGGTGGGAACACCCATGCCGGACCCGGTGGCGCCACACCCGCCACACCGAGATGAGCACCAGGATCCGGACAAGCTGGTAGCGGGGTGGGGTCACTCGTGGTGGGACTGGTGGTGGGCGATGGGGCCGGTGGGCCGAGAATGTCCGGTGGGGTGGGATCGGGACAGGACGGTAGAGGGGTGGAGTCACTTGTGGTCAGGCCGGGTGGGAGGAGTCGGGTGCCGACGGCAGCGGTTCTGCCGGTGTGGGGGTCTTGGTAAATGGCTTGCCAGGTGGCGTCCTGAGCGATCTGGCGGACTGCGTGGGCGGGAAGACTCCCGTACCCGATGAGTTCACCAGGAAACTGGTCCGATCCGAGGAGTGCTTCGGCACGGGCCACCACGATCAGGCGTGGACGGACCGCATCGAATGGTTTCCCCGTGGTCAACGGACCGGACGGACTGAACAGGTCTACTAGCGCGTCAGCACGACGGTTCCCCAAGGTTCTGGTCACCTCAGCAGCACGGATGACGGCTGGCGGGTCGTTGTCCCAGGTCTCCTCGACCCACGGAATATCGATGTCGGTCCACGAGGGATCCTGTTCGGGAGGAACCTCATCGTCCCTGACGGGTTCGTCTGGGAACAGATCCTCCACACCCGCACTGTCCACGGCCGGACACTGGGTGATCGTGCCCTCAATGGCAACACCCTCGCTGATTGACATCGCCCCTGGGCAGCGGGCGGACATCCTGTCCTGCCCTGGACCCCCAGGCCCACTACCCGGATCCCCAGCGACCGGCATCATGCCGGACCCATTTCCGGTCCCCATCGTGCCAGGATCGTGGCGAGTGGGCGTGGTGTGACCATCGTTGCCAGGTGGTGGGGCATGGGGGGTGGCTTCGGGACTGGTCGCGAGGGACGGGTCCTGGGCCAAAGCCATCGTGGTCAGGGTCGCATAGATTTGGTAGGCGTGGGCCGCCGGGAGATACGCATGCAGGAGCGCCATCCCGTGGGCGGCTTTGTCAATCCATACGGACCGGTTGGCTTTGACGCGGACATGTTTGGTGGTGGCGTCCTCAGGATCGATCCATTCGGTGAACGTGCGGGTGAGGCGGCGCAGAGCAGGAAGGTCCCGGGTTTGGGGGTCATTGTTCATCACATCGGTGATCACTTGGTGACGCCGCTCGGGGTCCAGATGGTTGGTGTCCCTCAACACTTGGTGGGCTTTGGCTGACCCGACATGGCCCTGGCGCATGGCCTGGGCCAGGGCGGGTGTTTCCGTCATGGCGATCCCGAGGTCCACGATCCGGGCGACCCTCCCATGAGTGTGTCCGATCCGTAGCGCGATTTCCTCGCACACAGAACGGATCTCTACCGTGCTGTCGCTGTGGGCCTGGACCATGCTGCACACCATCTGAGCCCGCAATCCCTCCAGGTTTGCGATACACCGACCCAACGCCGCGATCATCTCTACCATCATCGACTCGGAGGAGTCCCCCAACCCGGCCCACTCCACCACTCGCGTCGCCAACTCGGGACCCGCCGGAAGCTCCTCCAGAATGCGGGCGAACTCACGCTCAGCCTTCCAGCGCACCAACCGACCCCGCTGTTCCCGACCAGACTCCCGATCGGGTGCCGGGCTGGGAGTCTGGGTGATGTCCGGTGACGGTGATCGCGACAGGCTGGCACTGTCGCCACCGCGTGACTCATTGTTCGGGTTGTCACGGTCGGATGCCTCGGGGCCGTGCGGGTGCACGTCTCCGATCCCGTCCGTGCCACGGGTGACGTCGCGGGGACTGTCGGCCTTGCCGGGGGTTGGATCGGGGATTTCCACTCGTCCAGGATAGTACAACTGTATGTGCGAACGCAACCCCGTATCGACACCTGATTGACCGTCACCGCCCGCAGACCGCGCATGCCAGGGGCGCCCAGGCGGAATCCAGAGTTGCGGTCTGACACATACACGTGTACCATCATCAGCATGCCCGACACACACAACCAGTCACCACCGCGGTGGTGAGAACGATCCTTCGTAGACCAGGGGGGCACATGACCAGGCGGGCACTGGCAGCCCAGCCAGACCACACGGACATGACGACACCAGGAGGATCAGGCTCACCGGACGCCACCGTGGCGAGAACGCCTTCGCATACATGGCGAGGGGCCGTAGGTCCGGGTGGTGTGCCCGGACCCACGGCCCCTGGCCATGGTGTGTTTCGGCAGGCATCCGACACGGATGGCGCCGCCGTGGGCCGGCTATCCGGCGGTCACCGTGACGGTGTACCGCGTGGACTTCGTCCCAGCCTTGACGGTAATGGTCGCCTTGCCTGGAGCTTTGGCCACGAGGCGTCCGGTCTTGTCCACCGCGACCCTCGCTGACGATGACGTCGCGAACTTCACCGCGACCCCCGTCGCCTTGGCCGGGGCGTACGTGCCGGTGATCCACGCGACCTGGCCCACCGTCATCGTCCGCGGCACGCCGGTCGCGGCGGCCTTGGTGACCTTGGTCTTCGCGGCTGCACGGGCCAGCACGGTGACGGCGATGGTGACCGACTTGCCCCCCACACTGGCGGTGATGGTCGCCTTACCCTTCTTCTTCGCCGCGATCTTGCCTGTGGCCGAGACCTTGGCAACCGACAGCTTGGAGGACTTCCACGCCACCGCGGCCACCGTTCCACCGTCGGTCCACGCCCGCACCGGGATGGTGATTGACGTGCCTACCGTGAGTGTGACCCGCTTCTGGGCGGCCTTGACCCTGGCGATGGTTGCCACCGGTGGAACCTGGGTTTGCCTGTCATCCACCGTGGGCACCACAGCTTTCAGCCCGACCACGGCTCGCGACAGCGCTGCCACAGCTGCCTCAAGGTCCGCCCGTGCGGCACTCGGATTGGTGGCAGTAGTGCCGGCCGCCGCCAACGCCGCCGCTACCGGCAGCCACGATTCGGCGGTGTAGCCCCCGGCCTTGAGGCCGGCCACGTCACGCGCCAGGGTGGCCAGTGCCGCGCGCAGGCCGGCTATCGACTCCACAGTGACCGGATCGGACGGTCTCGCGTCCGATGGCGCGACCACCAGAGCGGCGATTGCCTCCGATACCCGGGCCAGGGCCGTGTCGACATCCGCCTGGGTGACGGTGTCGTGATCCTGGGCAAGAAGGGCCCTGGCTGCTGCGACCGCGCTGGCCAGCGCGGCCGCACTGGCCGGGGTGTACCCGGCGGTCCCGATCCGGGTAGCGGCCTCAACCGCTGAGGCGACCTGGGTTCGGCTGATGCGGGGCACCAGGGCACCCAAGGCGGCTTGTACCTCGGTGAGGGCGGCTGCCGCCTCGGCTGGTGCTCCGGCATCGGCGGCCTGGGCGAGCGCAGCCTGCAAGGCCGCCCAACTCGCCGCGGTGTACTCGTCGGCGACCAGGCCGAGGGCGTTCACCGACGCGATGAGTGTCGCCAACTGGTCCGGGGCGCCCAGATCTGGAGCCGCAACCAGACCCTCCAGGGCCGCCGCCCACGCGGTCCTGGCCTCGTCGACCGCCACCTGCGAGGTCGCAGCCGCCACCTGGCTCCTCGCTGCACCCAACGCGGCGGTCAGCGACGCCCAGGTGGCGGGCGTGTAATCTGACGCGACCAGAGCCAGTGCATCGGCGAGGGCGATCAGGTTGGACAGTTCGGTGACGAGGATCGCCGGGGGAACGGCCACGAGGTTCGCCGCTGCGTCGAGCACGCGGCTTGTTGCTGCGGCGACCACGGACTGGACCTCGCCCGGAGCGGCGATCAGAGCATCAGCCGCGGTCATGGCGGCGTCAAGCTCATCCCAACTGGGCACCGTGTAGTCGGCTTGGACGAGGATGCCTGCGGTGATCTGCGCTCTCACGCCATCGACCACCGTGACCAGGCCGGAGATGTTTACCGCCGCGACCAGGTGCGAGATTGCCGCGTTCACTGCGTTCAGGGCCGCGGACACGTCGCCGACGGTCACATTCTCCGGGCGATCGATCAGGCCCTGGGCGCGGTCGACCGCCTCGGATAGCTCAGCCCAACTGCTCGCGGTGTACTCGGCTTGGACCAGGGCGCCGCTTGCGGCGACCGCTGCTTCCATCGTCGCGACGTTGCCTCGGCGGACCAGGCCCGTCAGCGCGGCGGTGAGTTCCGTCGCGGCGTCCGCGACGGCTGGCGCCCCCGGATCGGGGTTACTCAGAAGGGTTTCGGTCGCCTCGAGCGCGTCGAGGAGCCGGTCGTGGCTGGCCTTCGTGTAGTCCCCAGCGGGGTAGGCACCATGGACGATGGCGTCAGCAACGCTGGCGGCTTCGGCCTCCAGTGCGCCTACATCAGCCCGCGGGGCCACGGTCGCCGCCGCGCTGACGGTCGCCTGGGCTGAGCCCGAGTGCCCGGAGCCCGCCGCCGTGACCCGTGCGGCCAGCGCCTTGCCCCGGTCCTGCGGCCTCGGAGTGAACGTCGGGCCGGTGGCATCAGGGACCACGTGGCCGTCCACCAGCCACGCATAGGTGAGGGTGGCATCGGCGGGATCCCACGCGCCCGTGCTCACGGAGATGGGCACGCCAACGGTCGGATTGTCGCTGGACAGCTCCGGTGGCGTCACCACGGACGGTGCATCGGAATACGCCGTGAGTGCCAACGTGCCGGCCAGAGGCTGGCCGTCGAGGGTGGCGGAGATTATCCGCGGGCCAATGCTGCCCGCGGTCACCGTGAACGACGTGCCGCTGCCCGTGATCTCATCCCCCGCACCAGTGGACGCGAAGACGAGGCTCCCCGATGGGAATCCCAGATCGTTGCCGTAGGCGTCGAACCCCTGAGCGGTCAACTGGACCGGTTCGCCCACCGCGATGCGCGGCGAGGGGTTCGCGTCGAGGTCCACTCGGTCCAGGGCTGCGGGCGTCACTGTGACGTCCACAGCTCCGGGAGCCAGGCCGGGCACCGCAGCCGTGACGGTAAGGCTCCCGGCCGTGGTTGGGGCGAAGGATCCGCCGGTGATTGCGCCATCGCCGGGCCTGGAGGACGTGTATGTGACTTCATCGGTCAGCGGCCCAATCACGGCGTCCTCCACGTCAAGGATCCACGCGGAGAGCGTGACGGCCTGTCCGGCTGTGACGAGGGGTGGGTCGGCGGTCACACGTACCGACGCACCCACCAGACCCGGCGCCGCCGGCCTCACGGTCACCGGATCACTCGCGGCGGCCTCTTGCGTCCCGGCGTGGGCGATCACGCGCAGCGCATACGTGATCCCGTTGGCCAGCCCGGCGATCTGGGCGGACGTGGCATTCGGCGATGTCCGCACAATCTGGGCGGGATACACCGCCGTCCACGTGGCCTGCGCGCCGCCCTTGTACTCGATCGTGTAGGTGTCGATGTCGGCGGTGTCGACCGCGGCCAGATCCCAGGACAGCAGCGCCGAGCCATCACCGGCCCACGCCGCAAGGCCGGCGGCCGGGGCGATGAGCTTGATGATCTCGATGACCTTGGACCGTGTGACACGCACCCCGGACGTGACGGAACGTGCCGTGGCGGTCACCCGCACGACGCCACCGGACGTCGCCGTCAACCGACCCGACCTGGTGATCGTGGCGCCTGCGGTGTTGAGGTCACCAGGGGCGATGACGTATTCGCGCGCCACCTCAGTGCCCGCGGGCGCGGGTAGGGCCTCGATATCCACACAGGTGCGGGCGTCCGGCAGGAGGAACGCAGACGCCGCGATGTCGAGGCCGGCAAGCCCACCCGCTGTGTCCGGGATTAACTGCTCGACCGCCAGATCGGTGAACGTCGAGACCATCGGCGCGGTGGCCGCGTTGTTGTTGGAGTACAGCGCGATCCGAGTGGGACGCGTGATAGCCAGTGCCCTCGTCCCGATCTGGGTAAACGTCTGGCCGTCGGTGGAACCCCATCCCGTATAGGTGTCGCCCACCTTGCGCAGGCGCAGCCACACCTCGGTCACTGTGAGCGGATTCCCGTTGTTGGAACCGGTACCGCGATTGATTTCCCACGCGAATTAGAAACGGGGCGCCGCGCTCGCGAACTGATAGGCGATCTTGGCGTAGTTGTCGTCATCTTGGTAGACGGCAAGGGCGGCCTGTTGGTTCGTCGCGGCTTCTGGAGCATGGTCCAGGGTGGCGTGGACCGTCGCCGTCCAATCGCCCACGGCATCGTGCAGGACGTAGTTGTTCCCCTTGCCGTTGGACGATCCCTGGTACAGCTCACCCTGTTCGGAGGTGATTGTCAGACCGTCCTCGTCCAATTCCCACGTGGCCGGATTGGGCCGCAGGATCGACCAGTCGCCATCGCCAAGTAGATCCGGGCTCCCACCGGTGAAGTCCGTCGATTCCAGCATCCTGGTCCCCGTCACGAGCACGTGCGAATAGGTGGCCGTCAGCGGGTCCGCGGTCTGGTTGCCGTTGTAGGCACCCAGCATGACCTGAGGAGTCGTCAGGGCCAGCGTGGTCGGTTCCCCGGCCTGAGTGAACACCCGATCCGGCCCGGCGTACGCGGCCGTATAGGTGTCACCCTGCTTGGTGAGACGCAGATAGATCTGGGTGCCCAAGAACGCCGTTCCTGCCACAGGTGCCGCGAAAGTGCCACCGATGGCGCGCCCGAACTGAACAATCACCCCCGCCCCAGACTTCTGGTACCCGATCTTGACGTAGTTGTCCGCGTCCTGGATCGCTCCGAGCGTCGCCTGTTGGTAGTTCTGCGACGGCGCGGCGTCCAGGTCGATACGGGTTTCCACGGTCCAATCGCCCGGTGCGTCGTGGGTGAACAGGTTCTTGGGCAGGGCG
>JAISBQ010000297.1 GCA_031266115.1 Bifidobacteriaceae bacterium | reverse complement strand
CGCTCGTCGGCAGTGTTAGCCCCATCACACGGCTAACGATCTAGGAGGCGGAACTCCGATATGTCTGAAGTATCCATTCGACCGCGTCTGCATGCGCTTGCACGCCATGCAGCGGCCCTGACCGCCGGTGCGGCACTCGTCATCGCGCCGGCCTGCGCTGTACCCGCTGCACACGCCGCCGGGGGAGATGACCAACAACCGGCAGCATCGCCATCCTCGGCAGCTCTCGCTCTCGGCCTGCACCGGCCAGACTTTGGTGGCGCCCTCGCCTCCGGCGCCAAACTCGGTGCACTTCCCGGACCCGTCCCCAAGGGGGCCAAGGTCACCTACCAGTGGCTCAAGGGTGGCAAAGCCATCAAGGGTGCCACCCACAAGGCCTACACCATCCGCAAGTCGGACTCCAAGGCCAAGCTGTCCGTGAAGATCACGGTCAAAGCACCCGGCAAGAGCGCTGTGACCCAGAAGTCCGTGGCACGGACAATCTCGCCGCTAACCAAGTCCGTCACCTCTCGGCCCGTGTCGATCTCGGGGACTCCCAAGGTTGGTGCCACCTTGAAGGCGAAGCCCGGCAAGTGGTCTCCCAAAGCCACCAAGTATTCGTATCGGTGGACCCGCAACGGGTGGCCCATCACCGGTGGCACCCATGGGTCGTACAAGGTCACCGATCGTGATGCTGGGGCGTCCATTGGTTTGATCGTGACCGGCAAGGCCAAGGGCCGTGCCTCGGTGGTCGCCATCGCCCCGGCCAAGACGGTCCCCGCACCAGTCAAGACCGAACCACCCGCACCCACACCACCCGCACCCACACCGCCAGCACCCCAACCACCCACGCCCCAACCACCAGCCACCACACCAACCCAGCCCCCGGCCGACACACCCACCACACCACCAGCCGACCGACCCACCGACACGCCAACGGACGACCCGACCACCCCACCGCCGACCGCTCCTATCGACGTTCCAGCGCTCGCGACCTCGCAGTCCCAGGCCTACATCGTGGATCAGCGCGTGCCGTTGACCCCTGCGATGCTTGAGGTGATTCAGTACACGGTCCCGACCTGGACCTACACCGGCGCCGACAACAAGTTCGCGACCGTTCCGGCCCTGGCGGGCGCTGATTCGGTGGAGTTCGGCCTCTATGGTCCGGTCACCTCGCCGGCCACGACGCTGCCTGCCACACCGGTCATCACCTCCGAGAAGTTCACCGTGACGCAGCTCAGGGAGGCCGGGGTCATCTACGACAGCGTCAACGACGGATCGAAGATCATCCTTGCGAAGGGCCTGACCTCGGCCCAGCTCGCGGCCGTCGATGCGCTCGTGGCCGGCTCGTACACCATCACAATGACCGTGACCAAGGCGGGCTATAACCCGATTGTCGCGACCTTTGACCTGGTCTGGGCCATCAAGGCGCCGGTCGCGGTTCCGGAGGTGGCGACGGGGGAGAGCCAGACTTACGCGAAGAACATCCTCGCGGTGCCTACCCAGGAGGACCTCGTGGGCATCACCTACACGGTCCCCACGTGGACCTACCCGGAGGGTAAGAACACCACGGTCGAGGTTCCGGCTCTGGTAAACACCGATTCCGTGGTATTCGCGCTGTACCCGGCCGCCGTCGAGGCGGAGCCGGGGCCTGATCCTTCTACGTCCGATGCGCCTAGTGACGACGCCACTGTGCCCGGGAACACCGATGACACCGAGGACACCGAGGCCGATGACGATTCCGAGGCCGATGACGACGGCCCTCTCGTCTCCTCCGATCCGTTCACCGTGGCCGAGCTTGTGGAGTACGGCGTACTCGTGCCGGGCGAGGGCGACGATGCTGGCAAGTACACCATCATCCTGGCCAACGGCCTGCATGAGGATCAGCTCGAGGCGATCGATGAGCTCGCAGAAGGTAACTACACGATCCAGATGACCGTCACCAAGAGGGGCTTCGGCCCGCTCGTCGCGACGTTCGACCTGGAGTGGACCTTCGCTGATATCGCGGTCCCGCCGGTGTCTGGTGACAGAGCAGGCGAGCAGCCGCCATCGTTCAAGGTGGAGTCAGAAGGTTCGAACATCTCGAAGGAAACCCTCGCAGAAGCCTTCACGTGGAATGTCCCCACGTGGACATACTCCAACCATGGGACTCCCGAGGAGATCACCCTGGAGAACGCTGATCATGTGGTGCTGGGCCTGTATGCCGGTGCCAGCACGACGCCAGTGTTCGAATCCGCGTCCTACACCGTGGAGGAACTCCAGGCGTACTGCGTCCTGGCCCCAGTGCCGGCTGAGTCTGCTCCGGGCGGCGAAACAGTTGAGGTTTCCTCAGAGGATCCCTGCACGCCGGGCGAGCCGTCGGCACTGGAACCCGGCACGGCGGCCGAGCCCGGGCCACTCCAGCTCGTTCCCGCAATGGGCCTGTGGGAGGACCAGCTAGCGCTCATCGGGCAGCTGCCCTCCGGGTCCTACACCGTGAAGATGACGGTGACCAGGGACGGCTACGACCCCTTCGCCGCGACCTTCAGCCTCACCTGGGAGGCCCTAGCGGGCACCAAGATGCTCGTTCTCCCGGTCGACACCGGGCAGACCGAGGCATTCGCCCCTGCGGCGATCGCCGAGGGGATCGCCCAGCAACTCGCCGAAGCAGTCCACTACACGCTCCCGGTATGGGCGGACATTCGCGGCGAGTCGGTTCCCCTTCAGGGCACTGACAAGGTGAACTTCACGATCACGCAAGCGCCTGCGGCCGGGTCAGAAGAAGTGAGCAGCGCGTTCGAATCCATCACCGCGGGGCCATACACCATGGCCGAGCTCGGGGCGGCCGGTGTCATCACCGCGACATCGGGTACCGGGAACCCGCCGTACACTCTCACGCCCGGCGCCGGACTCAAGGATTCCAACCTCCTCGAGCCGTTGGCCGCGGCGGACTCTGGGACGTACATCCTCACGATGACCGTCACGCCGACGAACGCAGACGGCGCGACGCAATACAGCGACTACATCGCTACCTTCGAGTTCGAATGGACCAGGCCGGTGGTGTCACCGCCGAGCTCTCCAGTCGACTAGGGGACCGCACACAGGTGATTCCCGGCCGCGCGCCGCGCGCGTTCCACTGGACCAGACCAGCAGTGTCAGTCCCAGGCTCGCCAGTCGAACAACGGATCGCACGGGGATGAGACCTGGCCGCGCGCGGTGGTCCGAGACCGGCTGCAAGGCCAGGTAGCGAGCGGGAAACCACCACCACTGTCCCCCACCTGAGGCGGGCCCCGGACCCAGCGCCCATGCGTAGCGGTCCGTCCCTACGGGCATCCACAGTGCCCCCTCAGGCGGGGTGAACGAGGGGCCGGGTCTTCCACCACCGTGGTGGAGGCCCGGCCCCTCGGCGTCCCCACCACATCCGACAGCGCAGCTGCATGAGTCCTGCTTCTGTGGTGGTGGAAGGCCCCGGCCCCTTGTTGCTGTGTGAATATGGGTGTTGCCCCAGGAAGCGGCGAGCATGGATGGAAGATGGCAGGTGGCGGTAGGTGGGAGGCGGTCGTAGGCAGGCCGCTGGCGCGGGAATGACCCCGTGTGCGGAGGTCGTGGCCGTGCTGGGCGATCGTGTTGACATCGAGATCATCGAATACCAGGTTCCAGAACCCTCCGGGAACATCGAGATCATCGAATACCAGGCTTCGATCGCCCGCGTGCCCCGATTTTCGGCGCCGGAGTCTGGTATTCGACAATCTCGATTTTGTCGCACCCCTGCGGAGCCTGGTATTCCGCAATCTCGATCCGCTCCCACGGAGAATGGCATTCTCACAGCAGCTGCCCTGCCTCCCTTGGGGCCGTGCCCATGGGTGGGCAGGCGCCTCAGGGTCGTGCCACATGGGTAGGACAGGCGTCTCAGCTCTTTGGGCGGTGAGAGCTGGGGCGCCTGCCCTTGGACTCATGTCATGTCACTGGCTGGAGCGCTGCCCACTGGGCGGCGCCTGACCGCGCTTCGCTGGGAAACGCTAAGCGACTACCAGGAGGGACGCGGCTGCCAGCACCCTGGGACGGCGCTCATCCAACGCCGTCCCAGGGCCTGAACTGGGGTGCTACCGGATCAGGCGGGAGGCCGAGGCACGGCTCACGGCCTTGTAGCCGGCCTTCGTGCCCTTGACCTTGACGGTGAGCCGCTTACCGCGATCGGCTGCCTTGGCCACGTACTTGGCCTTGGTCGCGCCCTTGATCTTCTTGCTCCCGCGGTACCACTGGTACTTCTTCTTGGCGCCGGCGGTCCACTTGCTGGCGTTCGCCTTGAGTGTCCGCCCAACCCTCACCGTGCCCGTGATCTTGGGACGCGTGGTCTTCATGACGCCGATCTTGATGGCCTTGCTCGCCGACGTCACTGTCGCCGCCGGTGATGCGGGCGCCGCCGCCGTCAGGCGAACAGCAACTCGCTTGTTCCGATCCGCCGACACGAGCGTGTACGTCGCCTTCGTGGCACCCTTGATCGCCTTGCCGGCGCGGAGCCACTGATAGGTATACGCGATCTGAGCGGTCGATGCCGTGACAATCCTGGCCGTGAAGACCTTGCCCACGCGCGCCGTCCCTGCAATTCCGAGGAACACCGTCGCGAGGCCCTCTGGAGTGACTACCTGCGTCGAGATCCACGAGATTCCGGCTGGAAGGGTTGGGTCCTGCAGCGGCGCTGGACTGGGTGTGCCGGTGACGCCGGGCGCGCCGTCATTGCCATTGTTCCCGTTGTTGCCGTTGTTCCCGTCACCGCCGTTGCCGCCGCCGCCATTGTTGTTGCCACCGCCACCGTTGTCGTCGCCACCGTTCCCGTTCCCGTTCCCGTTGTTCCCCGCAGGGATCGACAGGCCGGCCGAGTCGCGGTTCGTTGTCGCCATCCCATCGCCTGTGGCGGTGGTGCGCACGGACACGGTCGAGCCGGCATCGTCCTCGGTGATGGTGTAGGTGTTGGATGTCGCGCCGGGGATGGGCTGGCCATCCCGCAGCCACTGGTACGTGATGTCCGGACTCGGGACCCAGTCGCCGGGATCGGCCACGAGCGTGGAGCCGACCTCCGGCGTGCCGGTCATGACCGGCGTCGGAGCGATGGTGAAGGGCAGTGGCTGGCTGGAACCGCCGGTGCCGACCACCTCAACCACGAAGTTGTTCAACGGCACCCAAATCCCCGAGCCATCGCCCACCACCAACGTGTAGCTGCGCGCGGCGGTGGAGGAATTCGCGGGGAAGGCCACTGGCAGGTATGCCGCCGTCGCGGTCCGCTCGGGATCCTCAGATGTCGCAATGTCGAGGGGCTGACCGTCGGGGCGGAGCGCCTTGACCTCTGCGGTGGCGAGGCCTGTGCCGGTGAGCGGCAACGTGAAGGAGCCACCAGAGGCGGGCAGGCGCAGGAGCGCCGGGAGTGAGGTGCGTGCGTCGAGGGTCCAGGTCGGGGCCGCGCCACCCTCAATTCCATCCGGATCGGTGATGATCACCGTGCCACCTGGCTGGACCACAAAGGAATCGTCCACTTGGAGTTGGCCGCGGGAATCATCAATGATGAGGGTTCCGCCATCTTCCACCTCAATGTTGTCGATGGCGACATCCGCCGGAGGCGGTGTGTTCGAGGTGCCATCAACCACGATGGTGGTGGTGTCTCCCTCTTCGACCAACAGCTTGGTGATATCGACCTTGACGGGACCGTCACGCTTGACCACAGTCAGGGAATCCGCCTGCAGGGTGCCGCGCACCTCAAGGGTGGCGTCGCCGCCGAAACCGCCTGCGCCGCCTTCTTCATCAGGCCCGGTCGTGCGCTCAGAACTCGCGCCCGCTTGGCCTCGATGGCCGGACCGGACCAGAATGTCTCCGTTGACCAGAAGGGCCAAGGGGAAGTAGCCAGCGGAGGGGCTGGTGTCTTGCCGACGGAAGCGGGCGATGGCGCCGCCACCGTTGCCGCCAGGACCACCGGCGACGATTGAGGCGCCTCCGCCGTTGCCGCCGTCACCAGCGATCGCCGACAGGCTCGCGAACGTCTCGGGTTGGGCCGTGTTGGTGTAGATGTGGGTGGCGGCACCGCCGGCACCGCCGGAGATCCTCGCGGGACCGGCCTGGCCAGGCTCAATGCTGTCCTGGCTGGAGCCGATGCGCACGATGCCGGATGAGCCGTTACCGCCAGGGCCGTCGGTGCCGGGTTCGTCAGGATAGCCTTCGCGCGTGGTTCCGGCCTCGCCCGCGGTGCCGGGTGACGCCGAGGCCGCGGTCTCGTTGAACTGGCCGCTGGTTCCGCCAGTTCCACCGAGTCCCACCGGATAGTTGGAGGCGGTCCCGCCCCGGCTACCACCGCCACCGCCACCGCCACCGCCATAGATGGTGATCGCGTCAGTGGGGGCCGCGTACGCTGCAGGGAGGGCCGCCATGGGTGTGAGCGCCAATGAGACGGCGCTGGCAATACCAATAGTTCTTGCTAGTCGAGTCATCGCTACAAAATCCCCTCGGGAAGGGGGCTTCCGGGGAAGCCGAGGCTGTCAAGGTGATTTGATGGTACACCTCTTAGCACACGTTGACATCTCATCCCCAAAGCCCAGGTCAAGAGGGAATCGGCCTATCGCGAACCGAAGACAGCACTACCTACTCGGACAATGGTGGCACCCTGAGCGATAGCGATCTCCAAGTCCCCACTCATTCCCATCGACAGGTGGCGGGCCGCAGGTAGGCCCCCGGATATCGCCGCGTCCCGGATGGCGCGCAGCCGGGCATATGACTGCGCGACCGCCCGGACGTCAGTGGAGTTGAGGCCGATTGTCATGAACCCGGTCACCCGCAGGTGCGGGATGGCGGCAGTCGCCACCGCCAGGTCCAGAGCGTGGTCCGGATCGCACCCGGACTTGGTCGCCTCCCCCGAGGTGTTCACCTGAATCATCACCGACAGGTCCCGCGCGGCGACATCGGACAGCCGCTGGGCGAGGCGCAGGTCCGCCACGGTCTCGATGCACTGGGCGTGGGCGGCGGCCGCGCGCGCCTTGTTCCGTTGGAGGGGACCGATCAGATGGGTCTCGTGAGGCAGATCCGCGAGCCCAGGCGCCTTCGCCACGAGTTCCTGTACGCGGTTCTCGCCGATCAGACTGGCCCCAGCTCCGAGCGCCGCACGGATGGCCTCCACGGGCGACGTCTTGGCGGCGAGGAGGATGGCGACATCGTCGGTGCGACCCGCCCGGCTCGCCGCCTGCGCCACCCGCTCGCGCACGCGTGCCAGGCGGCCGGCGACCAGGCGAACTCTGAGCGCACTCGGTTCCGGCACCGCGTCCTCAGCCCATCCCGCCGGCCACCGCCGCGGGTGGCAGGCCCTCGTGTCCGCACCGGGCAGGCACCACCATCACTGGGCAGACCGCGTGGTGCAAGACGGCTTGGGAGGTGGATCCGAGGAGCAGTCCGGAAAACCCGCCTCGTCCTCGCGAGCCGACAACCACCAGGTCCACGGCCGTCGAGAATTCGACAAGAAGGGAGGCCGCCGCCCCGTCCAGCCCGTGGCGGCGCACGGTGAATCCCTCGGGGGTCTCGCGCTCGGCCATCACCCGATTGACGAGCGCGTCGAGGCCCGTCTCCAAGTCCGTGAGGATCGCATCGTGGTCAGCCACAGCCGGCGCCCACGCGAACATGGACGTCCCGGTGGTCACCGGAATGGATGAGAAGGCTGTGAGCCTTGCCCCCCACGCGACCGCCTCGTCGATCGCTCGACCCAAAGCAATCTCCGACGATGGCGACCCGTCCACCCCCACCACGATTCGGTGAATCGGTCCCACCGGACGGGGCTCTTGCTCGTCCTTCCCCGTCTTCAAAGGGACGATCACGGTGGGACAGTGGCCGTGGGCGGGCAAGGCGCTCGACACGGTCCCGAGGAGGCGCTCGGCGAAACCGCCCCGTCCCCGCGTCCCCACCACGGCCATCCCTACGCTCTTCGACATCTCGACCAGAGCCGCTGCTGGATCCCCGCGCACGAGGGACGACCGCGCGCTCAGGCCCGTGGACTCCGCAAGCTCGAGCGCCCCTCCGAGCACGTCTCCTGCCCCGTCCTTCACCGCCTGACTGTCCAAGGCGGCGTAACCGCCATCGAGGGCAGCGGCCGTGAACGAGGGCATCGCGTACGCGCACGCCAGATGAAGAGCCCAGCCCAACTGCCGCGCCTCGCTGATCGCCCAGTCCAGGGCGTGAAGCGATGCCTTCGACCCGTCGATCCCGACGAGGATGGTCCTGTCACGAGCCACGATGGCACCTTTCGTGTGGAGTGATCTCAGGGGGCCTCTCGCGGGTTCCATCATGATCGCTGCCGCCGTGTGTGGCAACCGGTGCGGGTGGTGTGTGTTAAATGCCGCAGGGCCCTGGTGGGCCCTGCGGTGTGTGCGGCGGTGTCCTGCTCTCCCACCAGGTGGCCCTGGCAGTACCATTGGCGCTTGAAGGCTTAGCTTCCG
>JAISBQ010000272.1 GCA_031266115.1 Bifidobacteriaceae bacterium | reverse complement strand
GGCGGCGGCCTCGGCGATGAGGCTGGCGCGAATGACCGCACCGTTCGGTTCCAACAGGTAGTCGCCGAGCGGCCCCACCCCAAGGCGGGGACCGCCGCCTTCGACGACCTCGGTCGCGTGGCCGGCGGCCAGGACGAGCGCACTTCGTGTAGCCCGCGGCGCCGATGCCGCGTGTCCGCCCACGTCATCGGAGCCGCTGGGGTGGCCGGACCGGCCCAAACGCCCGGTCCAGATGGTGCACTCGACCACTGTGCCGGCATCGGACACCCATTGAGCCTCGGTGCCCGGGGGCAGCAAGGCGTGCGGGATCCCGGGAGCCACCTTGAGGCCCAGGGGGCGGCGTTTGGCGTGGGCGAGGATTGCGTCCAGTGGCGGGCTATACGCGGCCGGGTCGAACACCCGGTTCCCGGTGGAGGTGCGGCGTGACGGATCGGCATAGATGCCATCGACGCCCAGGGCGTCCATGTCGAGGCTGAGGCCGTCCCCGTGGATCACCCGGGTGGCGGGGAAGTGGCGCAGGTTGTGGGCGGCGATGGCCGCGGTGGTGGGGTCGGCATCGACGGCGGTCACCGTCAGATCCAAGGCGGCCATCGCCATCGAGTCGACGCCAATGCCGCAGGTGAGATCGGCAACGTGGTGAAGGTCGGCGTCGCGAAGCCGTCGGGCATGGTGGGCCGCAACGGTGAGGCGGGTGGCTTGCTGGAGGCCGGTGTCGGTGAACAACATGGTGCGGGCGAACTCGCCGAGTTTGGGGTGGGCCCGCACCCGGAGGCGGGACTGGGTGAGGGCAGCGGCAACGAGTGACGGTGGAACCCCGCGGCGGCGCAGGTCATCCGAGAGGCGCATGGCGAGGTCGGCATCGTAGGGCGGAAGCGAATCGAGGAGCGCGCGGCCGGCGGGAGCTGTCAGGGCGGCGATGTCGTCAGGGGTCACGGGCAGGTGCGGCGGGTCAGCCCAGGGTGAGAAGCGGATCGCCGGCGCGCACCGGGACGCCCAGCGAGGCGAGCGTTGATGGGCCTGGGGGTGCCGCTTGGAGCGCAATGATCGGCACTATGGGGCAGAACCCGGCCTCCTTGACACCGGCCGGGTTCCATGTGGTGAGCAGCTGGCCCTTCGTGACCGTGTCGCCGATGGCGATTTTCGGCGTGAAGCCCCGACCGTGCAACTCGATGGTGTCGAGTCCGAGGTGCACGAGGATCGCCTGGCCGTCGGATGATTCGACGATAAAGGCGTGGGGGTAGAGGGACACGATCACGCCATCCACGGGTGACAGGACGGCCACGGCGTCGCTGGCCGGGTCGATGGCGATGCCTGGGCCCATCATGAGCTGGGAGAAGACGGGATCGGGTACTTCACTGAGCGCGGTGACGGTGCCGGCTACGGGTGCCGCAACGGTGACGGTCACGATGACCTCCTGTAGGCGAGTCCACGGGTGGGAACACCGAACGGTCAGGGGCGGGCGACGGTCCGGTCTCGTTGTCAGGGCGGCGCCCGGCAATGGGCCGGGTTGACACGACTGCGCACAGCCTATAGCGCCGAGCTCTCGTGAGCGTGGGACCGACATGCACGGGCGGCCGTGTGGTGGTGCCGGGCCGGGCGCGGAAGGGCCGCGAGGCGTATCACGATGCGCCACGCCGTTGGCACTCGCCTTGACCGAGTGCTAACCGAGGTTCTACATTCTCCTGATGTGCCCTTCGGGGCTCGGGGCCGCATCGACCAACCCGGCTCGGCACCGCGACGGCGGGCTGGGCAGCCCATGCGGCCGTACCTGTAACTGTTCATATCGGATATTTGCGAAGGTGAGGTCCGCAGTGTCGGTCTCCATCAAACCGCTCGAAGACCGGATCGTGGTCCGTCCGCTCGACGCGGAGCAGACCACAGCGTCCGGGTTGGTCATCCCAGACACCGCCAAGGAGAAGCCGCAGGAGGGCGAGGTACTCGCCGTCGGGCCGGGTCGTATCGACGATCACGGTCAGCGGGTGCCGCTCGATGTCGCCGTGGGCGACAAGGTGATTTTCTCCAAGTACGGCGGCACGGAAGTCAAGTACGCTGACGAGGAGTTCTTGATCCTCTCGGCGCGCGACGTGCTCGCCGTGGTTGGCTAGTAGCTCGCTGGAAGGCGTGGCCACTGGCCTCGTCTGTCTCTCAAGCACGGAAGGCCCCGCCTCCCACCTGGGAAGTGGGGCCTTCCGTTCATCCATACACCCCGAGGACTGGTGCCCGTGCGACGGTTTGGCGACCTTCTCGCCCGCTTAGGCGGGGCTGATCTGCAGATCCTCAAGGTCATCGGCTCGGCGCGCGGCGACTTCCAGCAGATGGCGCTGATTCTGCTGTCCACGGCGGGCGTCGCCACCTTGTCGATGTACTTCGCGTTGACCACGGCCGTGTTCCGTGGTGGTCGTGAAGCGGTGGACGATGCCGGCGCTGGCGTGGGCGGCATCGAGGCGATTCCCGCGTGGGTCGCCTGGGCGCTGGCGCTCGGCTGGGGGTTCATCATCCTCAACCTGGACCGCTACCTGACGACATCGATGACGTCATCGTGGCGGGCGGGCAAGTTGTTGGCGATGGCGTCGGTCCGTCTGGCGTTGGCGCTGGTGATCGGCCTGGTCATCTCGACCCCGCTCGTGTTGCAGGTGTTCAGGTCCGACATCACCACGCGGATGCAAGAGGCCAATATTCAGACTCAGGAACGCCAGCTCGCCGAACTCGAGGGCGCGTATGAGAAGAACCGCGCCGCAGCGACGGCCGAGGTTACCGCGGCCGAAGCGGCGCTCGCCGAAGCCAAGGGGAGCGGATTCGACGTGTCGACGGATTCGGCGCTCAAGGCCGCGGAGGCGACTGTCGTCTCGCTTCAGACGGCTTATGAGACGGCGATGGCCGCCGCTCAACGTGCCCAGGACGTGTGGAGCTGCGACTACTACGGCAATCCGACCAGGGAACAGCTGACGGAGTTGTACGGCGACGCCGGAGGCTGCTCAGGTAAGCCAGGGCCCAACTACCCGGCGCCTGCTCTCAAGGACCAGGCCGACGCCGCGAAGGCGGCCCAGGGTGAGACGAAGGAGCAACTGGACGCCGCCCAGGCGGAACTCGCGCGCATCCGCTCCGATCTCACCGCCGGAGCGGAGGGTGCTCGCGGCGATGTGGCGACCGCTGTCGACGATGCGCAGGCCAAGGTGGTGGCAGCTCGCGAGAAGCGCACAGCGGTGGAAGAGGATTACATGGCCAAACAGCGTGAGGTCCAGGCTGTTACCGCAGCCAACGTGGGGCTTCAGGCGCAGATCGAGGCCCTGTGGCGCGAGGGTGACGGGGGTCTGCGTATCGCCCACCTGGTGGTAGCGGCCTTGTTCATCCTCATCGAATTGCTTCCCGTCCTGGTCAAGACACTGCGCTGCTGGGGGCCCACCTCGGCCTACGACGCGTTGCGGGAGGGTGAGGAAGCCAGGGTGGTGCGCCGGTACCCGCGCGAGGCGGATGCCGACGATGCGATCGCGGATGATCTCATCGCCACCCGCGTGGAGATCGCCCAAGACCGCCACCAGAGAGAGAAACAGATTGGGCTCGCGGCGAACCGACGATACGCCGAGGTGGCCGAAGACGTGGCCCTGCGCGAGATCGACCGAGTGAGGTCGGTCACCGGCCCGCGACACGGCCGCGGGAGTTGACGGCGCGGCGCGGCGTCATCGACCGGTGCACTGTGTGCGAATGCCGTGACATGCCGGGTCGGTCACGATGAGGCCAATTCGGTAAGAAACAGGTCGAGCAACTCAGGGAGACTGTCCCAGTAGCGCCCCGTCTGCGGGTCGGCAAGCTGCGCATAGGCATCCGAGGCATAGAAGGCCTCCGTGACATCTTCGACGGAGCGTCCCGACTCTGCTGCTGCCTGAGCAACCAGGAATCCGGCAATGACATCGACACCGGCTCGAACTGACTCGTCAGTCAACTGGAACACGGTACGCCTCCACCAGTTCGAGCCGGGCGGCTGCCTCGGGGGTCGCAAAGAAGACCTGATCACGGAGCCGCTGTGCTTCCAATAGGCGGACCGCCGTCGCTTTCGCTTCCGACGAACCGGGTTCGCCGAAGGCCCCGGCGATGAACTGGTTGAGGACGAGCCCCACCGCGTCGTTCGCGACAGGACCCGTCACCACATCACAAGCCCGCGTCGAGTCGAGACCAGTCCACTGGGGGAAGCCGCGATTCGCCAGCACGAAGTCAAACCATGCCGCGTCGGGCCGGTCGAACGACTCGATCGCGAGACCCTCGACATCAGGCATGCGGAACACACTGACATAGCCAGCTGCCAAGCGCTCACGGCGAGCCTTGATCTGCGCGAATCGCTCAGCCTGGCTGAGATGGGTCGTCGTGTAGAAGCCCCGCCCGAAGTCCTTTCTCGGTGCGCCCAGGGTCACGTCAACGGCAACCACCTCGACGGTAGAACCGTGGTAGAGCGTCCTACCTGGTAGTGGAAAACTCACGTTCACCACCTTCTTGCTGAGTGACGTGTCGAAGCACGTCATCCACCACGTAGTCGTTGTCATACAGGTGGAGTAGCTCGTGGTTGTCGAAAAGGAATCGGATCAGTCGGTGGCGTTGGCAGTACGGGATGAATGCAGCCGGTTCAAGGTCCAGTCGCCGGCGCACCGCTGTCAGCATGAAGAACACCCACGTCGCGGTCGCTTGCCCCTTGTCCATGCGCCCATCGTAGTAACTGCGCAGGCAGGGCGGTGTTCGACGGGCCACCAGGTGCGCGAGTTTCAGGTTTGAGGCCCAGATCGCCCGGTTTCGGCCCCCGAAGGTGCAACTCGCCATCGTGCGGCGCGACCACGGGGAGCTGCCTGCGGGTAGGAAAGTGGGACGGGCCATCGTCGGAGGCTTGGTTTGCCGCCGCGTCACCGCGTGGTCATGGCGTCAGGCCGTCACGCCCACAGGAGCGCTTTGATGGCGCGCCGCTCGTCCATCGCGCGGTAGGCCTCGGCAACATCCACCAGGGGGAGTTCCAGATCGAACACCGCGCCCGGTTCGATCTGCCCGGTCCACACGAGATCCAGTAGCTGGTCCAGGTACGCCCGGACGGGCGCCGGTCCACCCCGCAGGGCGATGTTGCGCCAGAACAGCTCGGCGGTGGGCATCTCGCCGTGCGGCAACCCCACCACTCCGATCTGCCCGCCAGCGCGCACGCTCGCGACCGCCTGCAGTCGCGCCGACTCTGTACCCACGCATTCGAGCACCGCGTCCGCACCCACCCCCGAGGTGAGGTCTCGCACGCGGGCGGCGCCGGCATCGTCCCGTTCGGCGACGATGGCGGTCGCTCCGAACGCGGTGGCAAGGCGTTGGCGTGCGGCGCGGCGGGACATCGCGATGACCTGCTCGGCCCCCATCTGCGCAGCCGCGAGCACTGCGCACAGTCCGACGGCGCCGTCGCCCACCACCGCCACGCTCATCCCTGGCCCGACCCCCGCGCTGACGGCCGCGTGCCACCCCGTGCACATGACATCGGAGAGCGTCAGCAGCGACGGAATGAGCACGGCATCGGGCTCACCGGGCGTCGAGACCAGGGTCCCGTCGGCGTTGGGGATGCGGATCGCCTCGGCCTGGCACCCGTCGTATCCGCCACCATGGAGGCAGTTCGCCTGGGCACCCTTGCGGCACAGCACGCAGGTCCCGTCTGAGTGCAGGAAGCCGCCGATGACGAAGTCCCCCACTTGCACGCTTCTCACCGCCGCGCCCGCCTCGGTGACCACCCCGACATACTCATGCCCGATGGGCACAGGCTCCGGCACGGGCGCCAACCCGCGGTACCGCCACAGGTCTGACCCACACACGCACGTCGCCACCGTGCGCACGATGGCGTCACTCGCCTCCAGAATCGCGGGATCCTCTCGCTCCTCGACCCGAACGTCCCCTGCCCGATGAATGACCGCACCACGCATGGGCATCAGGTCTACTCTGCCCGGTGCTGGCGAGCAAGACGCCAGCCCGTGGAGGGGGTGACGCCATCGGACGCGAGGTTCCGCACACTACCCGGGGTGCCCTTCACAACGAGAGCGAGGCTTCGCGCACTCCAACCGCCCACTGAACCCCGAATCACCCAGTCGGAGTGTGCGAAACCTCGCGTCCGATCACGGCGCTCATCCCGGACCTGCCCACGGGTGTGCGAAACCTCGCGCCCGAGGCGTCGAGCACTCTGACATGCGACCAGCTGCGGCCACGGGCTCGCGGCAGTTCCCATCCCCGAAGAACCCGCCTCCTTTGCCGCCGGTCCCATGGCACACCTGGCACTTTTGGCGCCTTACGGCGTTTGTGGCACATCACAACATCTCCTGTCTTGTGGTGGTGACTGGGCGTCGATCCCTCCTATGCCACCCACCGATACTGCTGGAGCTTGCTCCTCGTTGGTCGAGTCGGCTGAATCCGCCCTTCGTCGGTCAGCGCCTTGAGGTGCTTGTTCACCGCTGAGCGACCCAACCCGGTCGCTTCGGCGACTTGAACGGAGGTAGCGGTCTTGCCGCTTGCCAAATAGTCCTGGATCCTTTGTCGGGTGCTCTTTGCCTCCGTGGTGTCATCCGCCTGCCGTGTGGTCGCGGCGCGGAATACCAGTGAGAAGGAACTGATGTCATCGTCGGGCTCCGGTGGGGGCATTCCCGCTTGGCTGAGTAGCGCCTGAATCATCATGTAGCCCGTTCCTCTGTTCTCGGCGACGACGCCGCCATCGGGGTGAGGAACTTCCTCAAGCAGCGTCGACAGGCGCTGGTTGCGGGCGGAACTGAGGCCGCGGCGCCCCAGTCCGGCCACCGTCACCGTACCGAAGAGGCCGCCGGGACTGAGAACTTCGAGGTGGTCCGTGTAGAGGTTTACTTGGACTTGTGTGCCCCGTGCCAAGTGTGAGTAGTCGCGATGCATCAGTGCGTTGGTGATCGCCTCGCGGACGGCAACCGTGGGGTACTCGGGGACTTCTCGCCTGAATACGCCGTCCATCCGGCTGCCGATCCGCGCGTTGCGGAGAACCGCCGATGTCGCGTCACGCACCAATGTTGGGATTGGTCCGACCAGAGATCGCGAGTCGAGTAGTCGCTCGTGACCGGACGCGAGTACCGCCTTGGATGCGCCGGGGAACGAGGAAAAGGTGATATTGAGACGGGGAAAGAAATACTGAGGATAGGTTCCCATCGCCAACAGCCCTGCCAAGGTCGGGCGCAGCACGCCATCGTCATCCTCGTGGAGCGCCCTAAGCCCCTGAAGCACTGATTCCGGGCTTCCATTCGCGAATAGCTGCGGGCGGAGCGCCTGCTGTCGGGCGACCACGGCTGCGACGAGGGACTTGTCGAGGTCCGCCAGGGTGGCGTCGGCGATGACCTCTTCGTCCCATCGGGGCTGGCGGTGCTCTTCGACGAGGCGCTCGATCTCGTAGTGAGACAGGCGCCGGTCACCATCGCCAGTGCGGATGAAGCTGCCTTGGTACATGCCTCGATCGGTGATGTAGCACGGCCTGTCGGCCGGAATGAGCGGCTCGATCTCGGCGGCGACCACCTGTGCGCCCTCGAAGTTGAGGATCTCGATGGCAGGCCTCAGCGGCGGGTGCATCCGGTCCGCGCACGCGCCGGCTAGCGCGTCTTGCATGGAAGTGGCGCGGAATCCCTTCGCGGGACGGAAACCCTGGCCTTCGTCCAGACCGAGGATGACGATCCCGCCCGCCCCGTTGGCGAATGCGCTGAGGGTTTCAGGAACTGTCTTGGGCAGCCTGAGGACGGAGGACTTCGCCTCCACCGCGTGACTGTCCCTGCCGACGCGGCGCAAGTCGGCGACGATGCGAGGCAGGCGATTCTGAAGACTCTCAGTCATGCGATCATCGTAGTCCGTCATAGGATGATCATGCGACAACGGCGCATGACTGGAGCGAGGTGCGTCGCATGATCCTGGATGATCGGTGTGAGCGACGCTCCGGGCACGGGGACTCCCCGACGCCAGGCTTCGATGATGCCCATGTGGATGAGATGGCGACACTCACCCCGCTCCCCCTGCAAGGGGGTACCAAGCCAGTGCCGACGAGGTGCCGGCGCTCGTCCGGGGGCGCGCAACGGGGTTTGCGGCGTAGACAGTCCATCGCCGGGGAGTGCGAATCCAGGCTCTCCCGACCCAAGGGAGAACGCGGATAGCGCACTCTTTCGGGGCTCTGTGACGTTCTTCACATGCGTACTGCGCGAGTATCACCAAGCCCGGCAATGTAGCGCATTTGACGTACGATTTCGCTGAGAGCCGAACTGATTCCTCACGCAGGCACAGGAGGATGGGCCCACCAAGTGCCGCTGACCTGGCGAAATGGTCGGCTGCTGACAGGTGAGGGGCATCAACATGCGCAGGAAACATGAAACCTCCAAGCCCACGACTCCCCCG
>JAISBQ010000261.1 GCA_031266115.1 Bifidobacteriaceae bacterium | reverse complement strand
CCGCCTCCACCCGCGGGCCGGAGACGGGCCGGTACCCGTCCACCCCCGCAGACCCCGGCGTCCTCGCCGGGGTAGCGCCCCTGGGCGGATCGACCCCCGGCACCGCCCAGAAAACGGCCTCAGCAGGCTCGTCCGGGGAGCGCCGACCCGGCCCCTCAAAGGGCTCCGAAGTCGGCGTCGATGTCATAGTTCCAGTATATCGTGGAACACCCTTCCGCACAATGGGTGTTCGACGTTTTACGGCCCTTTTCGACCCGGGTTCTCAGCGTTCTCCGTACCCGTCTCCCATGCCCCGCCGAAACGCGGGACAGTCCCCCGTTCCGACGGTCGGAACGGGGCACCCGACCCCCTCTCTGTCCACCAGAACGCGGGACAGGCCCCCGTTCTGGTCGCACGGTCAAGCCGACCCGCGCGACGCCGCGCCTGGGCGCGGAATCCGGCACCGAGAAGTCTGCCTATCCGCGTTCGACACGCACGATGCCGCGCAATCGGCGTCCGCCATGGCGATCAACCTCGAACGTCCAGCGTTCCCGGCCTTGTGCGTGCGTCTCGACCTGCCCCGCGCGCTTCGGCCCGGCGAAACGCACAGGGCACTGTGGTCTCGCTAGGGCTTCGCCCGGAGGATGGCCGAGACAGCGCGCCGTGCCGGTCGATCCAGACGGCCAGGTCGGAATCCATATGGCCTGCGAACGCCAGCAAGTCGGCGTGGCAGTCGGGGCCGTTGGCGTGTCGTCCGATGTGTCCGGCGTCATCGAACACCAGTGCCGAGCACCGCCCAAACCCCGTTGCCGGATCGCCGTCGGGGATTGAGGGGCGCAGACATCTCTGGAGCGCACGGGGCGCCTCGAATGGGCCGGGCGCGGCACGCCGAGTGAGACCGCAGCCACGACTGTAACATGGGACTCGTGGTCAATTCGAGGTTGTTGGAACAGGTCACTGCCCTCAGCCAGGAAGAACAGGTCGAGTTCATCGGTGCCGTGTGGGAGTCCCTGGACCACGCTCGCCTGCCAGTCAGCGCGAGTGACCGAGAGATGCTGGACGAAGCGTTGGCCGACCTGGAGGCCCATCCGGACGATGGCCTTCCGGCGGCTGTCTCCATCGCACGGTTGCGCAGCCTTCGGGCATGACAGCGGTAATCGTCCGCACCCGCGCCCACCAAGACGTCGAAGAAGCGCTCGGATGGTACCTCGCGGTCGCCCCGAATCTCGCCAGTCAATTGGTGGACGAGTTTGACGCGCTCCGCAAGCGGCTCGCCAGGTTCCCCCAGATTTTCGCCGAAGTCCACCGAAACGTCCGACTCGCACCCGACTCGCACCATTGAATCGCTTTCCGTACAACGTCTGGTACGTGTACAAGGACGAGGCTGACGCAGCAGTAGTCCTCCGGATCACCCACCAGCGGCAAGATCCCGAGGCCATCAAACGTCGGTTGCCTTACACATGACTCGTCTCCGTGCACAGCGGGCAGGAGCGACCATCTGCCCCAGGCCGGCAGGGGCACCAGCGTAACCTGCGGGCCAGGCTGGGCCGCCGCTCCTTTCGCTTTGTCCGCGACAGGAGCGGGAACCTCAACCGATGAGACCTACCTGGGAGCGCGGGCTCACCCCAGCGGACTTGGGCTTCCGCCGGTTGCTCGGTAAACCATCGTCAGGCCGGTGGCGCGGGCAGGTGGAAGATGTAGCCGCCGTGATCGGCGAGCAGTGACTTGACGTGCTCGTCCTCCTCCGCTGGCCGCATGGCTCCCACTCGCTGGGAGGGTAGCCACAAGCGGCCCGCGAGACGGGCGCCTTTCTCACAGGTGGGTTCAGCAGCCGTCCGGTGATGTCTGCGCTGCCTTGATCCAAGTGGCGCGCTGCCGCCGACTCGTCTACCTGCGCAAATGCGGCGAACCGACCAAGCGGCATCGGGCGTCGGTTTCCGGACGCCGCTGGAACCCGGCTCGGATGGGCGCGGCGATGGTTTCGGGACAGGGCCGGGCGCGGACAGGCGTCACTTGGACGATGCCGCCGCCCCAGGTCGGCCGCCGGGCACGCGGCCCCGACGGGATGCGTGGGCGCGGCTTTCCCCTGGAACCTTTCCCGGCAACGACCCAATCGGATCGGTATCGGTTCCCGGTGTGCGTCGAGGCTGGTGCTCTCGACTCGCGGGCTAGGTACTAATGCTCAATTGGGCATTACCGGAAATCAACCTCATATGACCTGGTCAACAGCCCTTTCTTGGCCATCGAGGCGCTCAAGTCGTAGACAGTTTCCGCCCGGACGGCCTCACCGTGGTAGGTTGAGTCGAACTCGTTCGCAGATAGCATAAGCCGCGTTCCCCCTCGGCTACCGGGGCATCCTTGGCCTCGCCATCCGTTGTTGGCCGGACACAAGGGGAACTTGCGCCATTTGTGGACTTGCGCCAACCGAATAGCCCCGCGCGGGTCTTCGATCCGGCGGGGAGACTGCCTATGCCCATGTCCCCCGATGGAGGCCGCGAGTACCGTGAAGTCCCGAGCCGCAAGCGGCCTGGCCCTTTTGTTGGTCGGCGCGCTCCTGGGCGTGTTCGTGGCTTCTGACAACGATTCCGACGCGGCCACCCCGGCCAATGAAGTAGGCACGGTCCCCAGCCCAGTCAACGTCTTGACGGTCAATGTCCAGGAAATCCCCACTCCTTCGACTAGCCAATCAGCGACACGGTTTAACCTCAGCCAGTACGGTGACCTCGATTGGTTCCACGTCACCGGTGTGCCGTGCTCCAACCCCTACGAGCCGACGACTCCATCGCCTGATTGTCCGGACGCTGACGGACGCATCGGCGGCTACAGCGTGGTCGAGAAGTATCCGAATGGTCCGCTGACCTGGGAGAGCTTGGTCACGACTCAGCCACCCAGCAGCGCCTACCAGGGCGTGTACCGGGCGGTTGGCGGCTCGATGGCGTACACATGGTCCGGGAGCGCGCCACTCGAAGAGAATGCTCCGACCGCGACCGAGCCGTCCTTCGCAGGCTGGTACACCGGCTCGGGCAGCGAGCATGACGGAACGGTCCAAGGCCCCGGCACCGGTCTCGAGGGCGCGTTCTACGATCCTAACTCGAAGTCCGTGGGAAGCGACTACGAGCCCGGCGGGTACAAAATCATCGTCGCCCCCGACACCGCCAAAGACCGAGTCTTGCGTTTCGTCGGCGGTGCGTCCGAGGCCACCGCGACCGTGACGATCACAGCCACCGACAGCAACGGGCCGATCGCCACGGCAGTGCCGTTCTACTCGCCGGAACTGGAGGCAGGCCAAGGCCAAACCGTCAGCGCTTTCTACACCGTCTATATCCCGGATGGCTACGGAGCCGAGGTCGAGGTCCAGATCAAGTCCGTGACAGCGGAAACCGGCCATGTCCGCCTCGGCGGCGCCGCCCTGTCCGATTCCGCCGCCAACCCCGCTAGCGCGGCCTTCACGCCGGGCCTGCCGATGGACAACACAGCCACCGAGATCGATGTGCTGGACGCTCCGGCCGCCTTCAACCTGTCTGACCCCGGCGGAACGAGCTTACGTGTGGACGGCTGGCGCCACGCAGCCATTGTTCCCCACTCGATCTTGAGTGGCCTCTATTACGCGCAGTACACAGGTCTGGCACCCAGCCAAGAGTATCCTGTCCCACCGGATCCGCCGGCCCTCAGCGTACGGGCCGATACATGCGACGGCACCTTCGAGACACCTAGCCTAAATGAACCGGTTGGCGCCGCGCTGCTTGAAGGAGAGTCGCCCGGGCCGGTGGACTGGTCGGCTGCATACACGAACCCCGGAAATACCGATTTTCATTACGGCGGCTTCCCGAACGTTACCAATGTGCATAAGGCCGTGGCCCTGCGCCGTTGTGCAGACGAGCACGACTCCGCCACCTTCAAGATCAATGTCAAGATCACCTCGGCCAAAGACCGGTACCTTTACGTCTTTGCCGGGGCTTCGGGCGGCGACTACTTCGTAACCGGCAACGTCGGCGGCAAGGGGCTTGACAGCGTCGTGCGCCTCGGACCGGCCGACCCAGACGATCCGTTTGCGATGTCACTGTTCCGAGTCTTCGTGCCCGCTGGTGCGACTGCTGAGATTGTCTTCCACACTGATGATCCTGGCGCACGCATGATCTTTGCGGGCACCAGCATCCAGCAGGTCCTGTTCCCGGCTTGGAATACCTGTACAGCCAATCCTGATGGTGTTGGACAGGTGTCGTGGGCGGACCTGTTGACCAATCAGGGGGCCTCGGATGCTCTGGCGCAATCGCCGTACTTCCAGCAGTTCCAGCTACGCGGGTTGCTCAATACCCTCGACTTGGACGGCGATCCGCCGCTGACTGATTTCCAGAAGGGTCAGTTGGTCGCCGGATACTGCGAGGCGTACGCGTGGACTGTGCCGCCGTCAGACACGCACCAGGACGTTCACCCCGACCCGGACGGCTACGACAAGGGCAATCACGGCGACCAGGACGATCCTGAGCCAGACGGCAAGGAGCCAACGGTTGAGAACGATGAGGAGGATTCCACCGCAGCGTTGAAGCAGCCCATGGTATCGCTGACCAAACGAGCCTTCGTTTGCCCCGGCGCCGAGGGCGGGGACATCAATCCGAACACGCTGGTCAAGGTGGACCATCCCGACACCCCCGAGAACGAGGCCGCAAGCGACTGCCAGGAGCTCAAAGTGGACGGCAACGGGGAATTGCCATCCGTGGATTCGGGCACGCGAGTGTATTGGCTGTTCACGGTCACAAACACGGCCTTGTTCGGCTTCCTGCATCCGCTTGAGGAAAACAGCGCAGTGCAACCGCTGACGGTGAATGACAAGCCCAGCACTGCCGCAGAAGAGGACCCGCCCAACCAGTGTCGGTTGGAATGGGCGCTGACTCCGCCATCGGCTCCTTCCGGCGCTGCCGCCTTCCCGGCTACACTCTCGGACGCCAACCCCACCACTCCAGTCGCACCGGGCCATGCCCTCGCTTGCGTCGCTTCGGAGGTGCTGAAGTGAAGCACCGCCACGGGGTTGCCCCAGCCCACCCCAACCCGACGTTGGCCGAATTGACTTGGGCGCAAACACGTAAGGTCACTCGCCTGGTCATGGCCGTCTCGCGTTCCGCGGTTCGCTCCCGCAAGGTCACGGATCACCGTGCCTGCGAGCCCGGCCCGCGGCATGTTCGGTTGACGGTCGGTGCTGCGCGGCGGCATCGTGCGAGCCAATTGTCGTTGCCACTCAAGACGCTCTGGCGGCGTCCGGCTTTCGCGGCTGCCCTGGCCGGAACCGTGGCGATGGCGTTCCCACTGGCGTTGCTGATAGGCGGCGATGCCCGGACATTCGCGCTTTGGCACGACTCCACGGATGTTGACAGCGGGCTGATCAAAGCGGGGAACCTCGACGCGGACGACGGCCATTGGAGCTCCTGGAGGCAAGTCGACGCGGACGGAGACACGGTCCCCGATCAAAGCGGCACTTGCCTTGAGCCAGAGGACCAGGGCAAGTGCGCTGGCGGCTCCAAGCCGCTCAGCGCGTTCGTAGCGTGGCCAGGGGACACCATCCAGTTGGTCGGCCAGGTCACAACGGAGCTAAAGGGCGACAACATCGCCGCCGAGTTGACGGTCGCCTGGGTCAACTTCGACAACAACGACCCGAGTGTCGAGGGCACCTACACGGTCAGCGCCAAAGACGCCACTGACTCAGCTGCCACCTTCGCGCCTGTCATGCACGTGGACCAGGGCACGGGAGCGCAGACGCCAATAAAAGCGGCCTTGGGCGATCCTGTGACAATAGTCACGATCACCGACAGCACCCATAGGACGGAGGGCGGCTCCAACGCGGCGATCCTCCCCCACGACGTTCTAGACAAACCGTACGGCATTCATGAGGCCGGGAAAGTCGCTTGGCAGGTGACCGTGACCCTGACCTTCGAAGACGACCTTTGGGTAGACCCAGGTGATTTGGAGCCAGCCGAACCATTCACTGTGCCCGCGCTGGAGCTCACGCTGGAGCAGATTCGCGTGGGCGAAGACTGGGGGGTGAACGCGCCGTGACCCGCCGACCGCGCCATGCCGAACACCGCTGGGAGTCCCCCTCCCACGCGCGGGAGCATCGCGCCCGGCGCGGTCCGGCGCGTATCGTTGCAGGCGCATTGGCCCTGGGGTTGGGGCTCGGCCTGGGCGTTCCGGCCGCGATGGCCCTTTGGTATGACCAAGACGAATGGGAAGCGCTCGAGATCCAACGCCTGCAGGTCGCCTTCACGGGTGCGCGCTTCTTTGACGGCGATGAGGCGGACCTCGACGGCGGGGATGAGAATCCCGCCACGTATTCGATGGACGACGAGGATAGCCCGAGCTTCGGCACCCACCTCGGCGGACCCATCGTCAGCGAGGAGGAGTTGAAGGATGCTGAGGCAGGCGAGCCGATCTACATCAAATACGTGCTGAAAGGCCAGGTCACGGGCGATGCTGTCATGAAATACACGCCCGGAATCATCCCACCGACTGACCCCGAAGCGCCGGGCGTGACCGTGAGCTCCAAGTTCACGCTCTATTACGCCGGAACGGACGCGGGTGTAGAGTGCGACGCCGCCTTCTTCAGCGACGAGAGAGACAAGCCGCTTGAGGATTGGGCCCCTCGCGTCGAGTATGACGACGGCACGATGACCCCATTCCTCGATGACCTCGATCCGATTGTGAGCGCCCCTGAGTCCGAAGGCCAACAAGTCTGGTGCCTCGAATTCGAGGCGCAGGCGGCCACGTATTCGAACACGGCGTCGGTCACGGTGGACACCAAGGTCGGGAAGAAGTCGGCCAGCGATGACTGGGCGACCACCATCTCCCGTTCCATCGACGCAGCGGACCAACTGCAGCTTTGGTTCACTCCGTCCGTCACGAGGGGGTCATCATGACTCCCTGCCGCCAGGCCTCTCAAGGCCACTACCTCAAGCCACCGTTTGCCACTGGGCAGGCGGTTCATGACCCGTTCCGTGACCCCGCGGGCGGGAATCCCCCAGGGGAAGGCGCGATGCCAACCCCGACACCGAAAGGAAACCAATCAAATGTCAACTAGCCACACACGCGCCCGGCGCGTCAAAGGCCTGATCGCGGGCGCCTGCGGCGCGGCCCTGCTCCTAGCAGGCGGCACCTGGGCCCTCTGGTACGACAGCAGCGAGGTTCACCACGGCATCATCGTGGCTGGCAACCTGGACATCGCTCCAGCGCTCGACCCCGCCGGGAACGCCAACAATGTTGTCTACGACATCTCCGACATCGTGGGCGTCAACGACGCGAACCCGGCCTATCCCGGTACCAGTACCGAGCCCAGAAAGTTCGCGCCGGACCCGAGCGGAACTCACCCTCGCCTGGACCAGGACCCGGTCAACTGGCCCTTGAATCCCGGCGCCCCGTACGATCCCGACGACTGGAAAGCGGTCCAGTTGGACCAGGAGTTCAGCTGCCTAAGCGATGATCCTTCGTGGGGCGGTTATGCAGGCGTCATCGGCCACGAAGCACGCACCGGAGCCGGATACGCGTACAAAGACTCAATCGCGGGTTGGCCGTATACGGTTTCTCCCGGCGACACGCTCCTGAGCGTCTACCCCTACCATGTGGCGCTCGACGGCGACAACATGGTGGCGAATCTCGAAGTCCGGGCCACTGCGGGCTATGGCGTCGACACTCTTGGTAATACGTACACCCCGAATCCCGACGCATTCTCGGAATTCGAAGCGGTCGCGCTCATCAGCCTCGATGTTGACAACACCTCCTGGCAAAGTTTCCCGCTGGTTCAGGTGGGCCAACCCGGCATTAGCGACGCTGCAGACGCGGCAACTGCCTGGATGAATTCCTACAACTCGCCCGTCTCGGCGCTTCTCCAGGGTCAAAACCAGCAGTGGGGCGACCGGGAACTGGGATCCAATGTCGGTGGCATCTGGCCCATCTACAAGAAGGCACTCACTCCAAACGAGCTAGCGGGCACCGCCAAGAAGGACGCGAACGTGTGCATCGTGGTCAAGGCAACCTTTGACCCCGACACCCAGAAGCAGGCATTCACCGAAGACGTGCTGGCCGTGCTGCCGCCGTTAGGGGTCACCCTCGAGCAGACTCGCAAGCTCGGTGTCGGAAGCTTCTGATTCTGTGACGGCGCACGCTGACTAGGCGTCGCGCCATCAACCCCCTGGGGATTGGGGGGTTGGGACTGGTTCGCCTGTTCCAACCCCCGGCCAGCGGGATTCCCTATAACTGACAACTGTTAATCCGCCGCGCCGGCCGCGCGGCGGCAGCCAAGACGAAAGGTCACCGCAATGGCACGCAAGTCCGGCGGGTTCGTGGGAGGGTTCTTCCGTGCCCTGACCACGGTGCTGCTGATCGGGCTGGTCGCGCTCGCCGCAGCCGTGGCCGTGGTCCCCGCCGCCACCCAAGGCAAAGCCCTGACCGTCCTGTCCGGCTCCATGGAACCAGCCTTCAGCCCCGGCGACCTCATTGTGGTATCAGGAGTGGACAACGCGCTCGACCTGAAGTACGGCGACATCATCACCTACCTGCCCAACCCCAACGACCCCACGTTGATCACCCACCGGATCATCGGCCTCGGAGTGGGCGCCGACGGCGCCCCGGTGTTCACCACCCAAGGCGACGCCAACGACGTCCCGGACGAACCCGTCCTCGCCACCCAAGTTCGCGGCAAGTACCTCTTCCACATCCCCTACCTCGGCTACGTCTCCGACTGGGCGTCCCGCCACGCCGCCTGGGCCGTCACCGGCTTCGCCGTGATCCTGATCGCCTGGGGCATCTGGGCCTTCGCCGCCCCGCGCCGCCGCGCCAAAGAAGACGACGGTGACGTCAAGACCAAGCCCGAGCCCTCAGCAACCACCAACGAACCATCGGCGATGGAGGATGCTCCCCCGCAACCAGCGCCCCAACCATTTGCCCCGTCCGCGCAGGCGGCTTCCCCTGCCGCGACCCAGCCCGCGCAATCATCCGACCAGACTCAGCATGTGGCGCGCCACGCCCGCGCGCAGACGCCTCCCCAGACCTACCCGACGCGGGGGTCTGTGGAGAGCGGGGCTGGGACGGCGGCATCGTACGTGGAGGGAACCCAAGAAATGGCGGAGCCGGACCCGGTGTCGGCGTGGCGCCGGTCCATAGTGCAGCCGGCGGCCACCGCAGGAGTGGGCTCCAGAAGCGAGGATCGCCCATGACATCCACCGTCAAGAAGAGCGCGCTGCGCGCGGCCAGCCTGGCGTTGGCGGGGCTGTTGACCTTCGGCGCGGCCTCTGCGGCATTGGCCGAGGACGACCTCTGGGACCACGCGCTCCAGACCGAATGGGACGGCAACACCCTCAATGTGCCCTGGGACGGCTCCGACGAATACGAGACCATCGCCGGCGACAG
>JAISBQ010000179.1 GCA_031266115.1 Bifidobacteriaceae bacterium | reverse complement strand
CCACGCAAAAACGCAAACAACGACTGCGTCACCGGCAACGCCAAATCATCAACCATCCCCAGGTTCCCCGTCTCAAAACCAGACGAACCCACAACCGGACGCCCACCAACAGGCACCGGCAACGTCGTGTCTTCGGCGCCAGGCACGGAGACCCAGACCTTCATGCGCTGGGTGACCGGATCGACCGACTTGACCTCTAGGGTCACGCCGACGCCGGCAACTCTGACCGACCCTTGCGGGTTGGATGTGTCGTAGTACTCGTTGATGTCGGAATCGTCGAACACCGACTTGGCGGCGCGCCTGGGAACGTCGACCGTGATCACCTTCACGCCACCGTCGCCATCGGCGACCTCACGCTGGAGGTGCAGCGGCGCGTACGAATCGCCCGGCGCCTTGAACGTCGCGTCGAACGGCTGGGTGCGGTTGCGGATGATGGAACCATCCGACCACCGCAGAGCCGTCGCGTTTCCGTCGACCGGCATCGCGCGACCCGCACCCGGGTGGGACGAGACGTTGTTGTTGGACTGGGCGGAGTTGGCGTACCACACCAACAGGCCGTTCTCGTAGGGGAACTGCTCCACGATCTTGGAATCGGTCAGTTCGTTGGCCCAGTTGTAGGGGCCGGTGCGCAGCACGTCGTCGTAGCCGGCGTACTGGCGGTTCTCTGCGAGGTAGTAGTGCTGGGTGTACCTGATGTACTGCGGCGTCGCCGAGTTGATCCACTGGGAACCCATCCCGCTGAGCGTCCAACCGTGGGACGAATCGTCGAAGTCGGTGTCGAAGCCGGGAACGCCGATGGACACAGTGTCAATCCGCAGACCGACCTGCAATGTCGCCGTGTCGGTGACGTAGCGGAACCGAATCTGCGCCTGCTCGCCCTCATAGGCGGACAGGTCGGCCGTCAGGGCCGCCCACTGGGCGTCTGTGGTGGCGGAGCCGCCGGTGATGCCGAATCCCTTGTTGTAGCCGTAGGGGTTGGTGGTGGTGGACAGGCTGGTGTTGATGGGCGTCCAGTGGTCTCCCCCATCGGTCGTAATCTCGACATAGCCATAGTCATAGTTGTTCTCGATGCGGTACTTCACCCGCGCGTTCAACGTCGCCGCGGAAGGCACCGTGAACTCCGGCGAGACCACGGACGAATCGCCGCTGTTCTGCTGGCCGCCGTACCAGTACCCGGTCCCCGTGTGGGCCGCGATGTTGCCGAGGGTCGCCCTGGACTCAAGGTTCGGCAGATCGACGAAGAGTGCCTGGTCCTTGCCCTTGGGTGCCGCGCGCAATTCGACCAATTCGCTGTCGCCGGCCGTGACCGTCTGGTAATCCAGCCAGCCGAGCTGCATCTTCTCGTGGGGGCCCATGTGGTTGGGGGTGGAGCCGATGGTGCCGGTCCCGTGGCCGAGCCAGGAACCCGAGCTCATCAGCGTCCAGAACGCGGTGGTGTTCTCGCCACCGCCGGTGTCATAGAAGTCCGGCAAGCCGAGGTCGTGACCGAACTCGTGGCAGAACACGCCCAGGCCACCGTTCTCCGGCTCGGTGGTGTAGTCGGTGATCCTGAAGCCCGTGTCGCCGAGAGTGTTGTTGCTCCGCAGCGATGAGCGGTGTGACCAGATGGTCCAACCGGGTGCCCCGGCCTCTTCACCTTCGCCAGCGTGGACAATCTGGACGTGGTCGATGATGCCGTCGGGCTCGTTGAAGTTACCGTCGCCATCGGCGTCGTTGCGGTCCCACACGTCGAAGCGCGCCAAGAAGTCCTTCATGTCCTGCTCGGTGTTGCCGGCAGCGAGCTGCTCGGCGTGCCAGACGGCGTACCAGTCCTGAACCAGGGTGTTCATCCGGTACGAGCCATTGTTGTCGTAATAGGCCTCGTGCCTATCGACCTTGACCCAGTCGGTCACGTCGCCCTGCAGGTCGAAACGGCCGGACGAGATCTCGGCATAAGCGTCATGGAAGGACTCGCCACCTTGGTCATCCAGTCCGTTGAAGAACATGTCCAGGTAGTGTTGGCGGTCGAAGTTCGCCTTCCAGTAGGTGGAGTTGTCGGTCGCCTCGGGCCGCGGAATCTCGCCATGCAGGGGCCCAACTGGCGCGGTTGCTGTGCTGCCCGAGGGCCTTTCCGTGCCGAACTCGACGAGGATGGTCAGGAGCTGGGCGGACTCGTTCACCCCGTACTCCACCCAGTCGTCTTCCGGTGTGCGCACCACGCGCGAGCCGTCGGCCCGCTGCTCGACCTGTGCCTCGCCGCGGGCAACCGCCTCGGCGGCCCACAGCTGGGCGTCGCGGCGCTTCTGCTCCTCGGCGTCGATGAGATCGTCAGAGATCAGCTCGGGTTCGACAGCCCCAAGCTCATCCGATGGCGGGACCTGTGGCGCGGGCGCGGCGCCCACGGCACTCGAGACGACGCCGGTCATCAAGAACGACGCCGTCACCGCCAATGCTGTCAGTATCTTGGATTTCCCCATTGTTCCTCCTTTGGAAACATCGGGCCTTGGTCAGGACCGTGTGCGGCCAGGGACGTAGAGGTATTGTTCCGGGCCAGGTAACCGGCACCAGCGCGAATGCCCGTGCCAGTTGGCAACACGCGAGCCTAGCACCACCATTCGCATAGCAGATGTCCTGACCATGACGCGATCTCGGCCGTTCCGACCCGAGTGAAAACCGGTGGCCCTCGACCTCACCCATCACCAGCCCATCCCGAACCGCGCCCATGGTCGCCGCGCGCGGTAGGCTCCCGGCTCATGTCGAGCATTCGTGCCGCGTGGATCGAGGGACTCCGGGTGCGCACGTTGGCCGCGGCCGTCGCTCCTGTCCTCGTGGGGTTGGGCGCGGCGGCAGCCATCGGTCCGGTGCACGTGGGCAGGGCCGCCCTGGCTCTGGTGGTCGCCCTCGCCCTCCAGGTCGGGGTCAACTTCGCCAACGACTATTCCGACGGTCTGCGCGGGACCGATGCCACCCGCGACGGCCCCCAGCGTCTCGTCGCATCCGGGGCGGCTTCCCCGGCGGCGGTCCGCGCCGCCGCCTGGGTCGCCTTCCTTCTCGCCGCCGCCGCCGGCATTGCGCTGTCCTGGCTGTCCGGCCGCCCGTGGTTGGTGTGCGTCGGCGCCGCGGCAATCGCCGCCGCCTGGTTCTACACCGGCGGCCCGCGCCCCTACGGCTACATGGGTCTGGGCGAAGTGGGTGTCTTCGTGTTCTTTGGACTGG
>JAISBQ010000101.1 GCA_031266115.1 Bifidobacteriaceae bacterium | reverse complement strand
CACCGTACTCGCTTATAGCGAGCGGTGTTTTGACCCCGATTGAGGGGCCCCGGCACCAGCGCTGCGCCGCGATCGGGCAAAGGCCACCGTGTCGCGGATATCCGCGCCGGTCAGGAACATGATGATGCGGTCGACGCCCAGCCCCAATCCCCCCATCGGCGCCATCGCGTGGGCCACAGCACCAAGGAACTCCTCATCAACCGCCATGGCTTCAAGGTCCCCACCGGCCGCCTTGAGAGATTGAGCAGTCAGACGCTCACGTTGATCAATCGGATCGGTGAGTTCCGTGGATGCGGTGCCGATTTCCATCCCACATCCCACCAAATCCCACCGCTCGGCGAGCCGGGGATCGCGACGATGGGGGCGGGTCAACGGACAGTCGTCGAGGGGGAAATCGGCGTAGAACGTCGGGTACCCAGTCGAGGGCTCCACGAGCTTGTCGTGCAGCCTCGCCACGATCACCCCTGCGCCATCCAATTCACCCCATCTCACGCCTGCGGCGCTCGCCGCGTCCCGGACGGCGGCGAGGTCCGAAGCAGGGGTGAGAGTCCGTCCGGTGGCGCGGGAGACGGCATCGTGCACGGGAACTACCGGCCACGGACCTGAGATGTCCATCGTCCGGCGGTCCTGCCCCATCGCCACGCCACGCCCGTGAACGGCCACGGCACATGCCATGATGATCCGCCGCGCGAGGTGCCGCATCGCTGTGTAGTCCCAATACGCGGCATAGGCCTCCAGCGAGGTGAATTCCGGGTTGTGGATGGCGTCCGCGCCCTCGTTGCGGAAGCTGCGACCAATCTCGACGATGCGCTCATGGCCCGCGGCCACCAGACGTTTGAGGAACAACTCCGGAGCGATCCGCAAGTACACATCCGCATCGGATGCCTCCGCGCGGGTCCTGAACGGGCGCGCCGCCGCGCCGCCGTGGATCCGCTGGAGAATGGGGGTCTCCACCTCGATGAACCCCTCCGCGGCCACGGTGGCACGGATGGCCGCCAGGACAGCCGCACGGACTTTCACCATGGACGATGCCGTCTCACGCCGCCGGACCTGCCCACCACAGGCTGCAGGAGAGGACGCGGGGCGCCGTGCCGCGTCTCTGGGCAGCGAACTTGGCGCCGCACGCGCGGACATGGGGCACAGCGCCTTGGCTGCTGGCCGCCACGACGCGGCGGCGACGGCGTGGCCGCCCGACCGCGTGGCCACCGGTGTGCCCTGGACCGCGACAATGTCCCCGGGACGGACATGCCGCCGGAACAGGTCATAGGTGGCGCCACTCGATGCCGCCCGCGCCACCCCATCAACGACTGCACGCTCCAGCATCACCTGGACGGTGGCGCCGTCCTCCCACAGGTCGGCAAACAGGACCCCGCCGTGGCATCGAACCGCCCCTACCCGCCCGGCTATCGCCACCGGAGCTTCGCTAGCGGCGGGAGGGAAAGGCCCGGTCGCGAACGCCGAGACCAGGTCGCGGATCGCCGTCGTGCGGGGCACGCCGGAAGGGTAGGGGTCGAGGCCGGCGGCGCGCAGCGCGACGAGGTCGCCCTCACGCGCGCCGTTGTCGAGGCCCCGCCACCTCGGGGGGCGGGGAGGGGTGGCGAGGCGTGCTTCGTCATCGTGCACACGATCGACAAACTGGTCCCGCTCGCCAGGCGGCACAGCGGGACGGCACCGGCGGTCCGCGAGACGCCCCTGCAGTGGCATGCCCGGGACAAAACCCTCGGCCTGACCCACAGCGACCACCACCTGGGCGAGGGCTGCGCCGCGATCGTAGGTCACAAGGCGCGGGCGCCACTGGGGCAGGTACTTGGCGTTGGCGCGGTACAGGCCCTCCATCTGCCACCAGCGCGAGGCCATGTGAACAACCCATCCGCTCCATCGGCGCCACGGGAATGCGCCGACCTCGTCGCTGTGATCCAGCACGCGACGCAGCACGGCGAAGTTCAACGAGATCTCGGCGATGCCCATCTCGCGAGCCGCCACCGCGAGTTCCGTCACCATCAGCTCGGTCACGCCGGCATGGGCCTCGTCATCCCGGCGCATTGTGTCGAGTGAGAGCCCGGCGCGCCCCCACGGCACCAAGGTGAGCAGCCCGCGAGGGCGACCGGCGTCATCGTGCGCCTGGACCACCACCATGCGAGCGTCCGCGGGATCGCCCAGACGGCCGAGCGCCATCGAAAACCCCCGCTCGGGACCGGTCCGGCGCCAACGCGCCGCCAGCGAGGCGATCTCGCGCCACTCGGCCGGGCTCACGGCGCCGGCGCGGCGCACCGTCACCGTATAGCCGACCCGGCGGATGCGGCGCACGATGGCGCGCAGTGGGGCGGCGCCAGGGCGCGCCAGGGAGAAATCAGCGGTGACCAGGACCGCTTCATCGCCCATCTCCAGCGATTTCAAGCCAAACCGACCGTAGGCACTGGCGCCGGCCGGACTCGTTCCCACCGCGGCTGCCGTCCAGCCCGCGCGCCTCGCCAACGCCAGGAAGCCGCCGATGGCGTCCCCCCACGATCCCTGATCCCCCACCGGATCTCCGCTTGCCAACAACACCCCGCCGACCGGGCGAAAGGCGATCGCTGCGCGAGCGTCCGGCGCCAGAACGATCGACTTGTCCCGGCGGGTGGCGAAGTAGGACAGGGAATCCGTGGAATCGAGCAGGAGCCGGCGCACCGCCAGCTCCTGGGATGAGGTCGCGGGGTGAACGGTCGCGGCGGTGGACCTGGTGAACACGATGAAGGCGGCGACCACGCCAAGGGCGGAGATGGCCGAGACCACCTGGGCGATGGGATGGGCCGGGACATAGGCGACTGGATGCCCGGTGACAACCTCACTGGGGGCCTGGCCGAGCGCGACGTTCAGGGCCCACCACACGCGGGGGGCGCCTGCGGGCGGCACGGCGGCTGGTGCGCCGGGGGGCGGCGCCCCCGCGAGACCCACGAGCGCGTAGCCCACCGCGGTCGCGACGGCCACGGCGACCCCGGCCACCGTGAGGGCCAGGGCGAGAGCGCGGGGCGGGAGGCGCGCGGGGAAAGTCCGCCTGGCCGCCACCAGCACCACGATCACGGCGAGGCTTCCCGCGGCGCTCGCAGCGTGGATCGCTATCGAGGTGCTGGGGGCGACATCGGCCGATGTCGCCAGGGGTGCCAGCCGGCGGACGTCCGCGCCAGTGGCCTGGCCCACCACCACGCCGGCCTCATAGAGCACTGCCGGCCCCTCGACCAGGAGTATCGCCGCGACGAGCCCCGCACGCTTGCGCCGGGCCAAGGCGCCGGCCAGCACCAACAGCAGCGCGGCGTTGAACAGCGACGGGTTCGCTGGCAGACCGAGCAGTCCAAACACCCAGGTCGCCGCGACGGGCAGACTGGGAACCACGTGGGCGGCTATGCCGGCGAGTAGCGCCCATATCGCCGCGGCGCGGGTGATGATGCTCGCCCACGCGGGAACCCGCCGCTGCCACGGTGGGATCGGCGGCGGACGGCGAGTGCCGGGCAACTCGGCCGACGGATGGACGCGACGCGACGCAGACACGGCCTTGTCCTGTTCTGATCGCACGGCACGAATCCCGCCCGATCTTCGCTGCGGATTGACCAGGGTTCGGGGCGGGGCTGATTGGCACACTACCCGCGGGGGCGGGCACCCACCTAAGGAGTGTGTCCAAGTCCGCACAGTGCGCGAATCGCGCCCGCGGCGCCAGGGAAGGACCGAACCCGCGCCAACAGACCATCGGGAATGCTTGTCATGTCTCGGAGTCTTGTGGACGGTTCAGTCTCACTGTCTTGTGGACAGTCCGCTCGTACATCCATGCAGGTCAGCGCCTGACGGAAACGATGGAGGCACCGGCGGGCGGCCAAG
>JAISBQ010000065.1 GCA_031266115.1 Bifidobacteriaceae bacterium | reverse complement strand
AGAGTCGCCATCGACTCGCCCCTCGCACCATGCCCCGACTGAGAACGCTACTACCGTGTCTGCCGTGTGGGGAGCGTCTCTGATTGCATCCGAGCGTGACCAGTCAGAACGGCGCGATGGGCGATCTGATGGGGTCGGGGCATGCTGCGTCAATCGAGTCTGTTGGTCGCGCCTGGTTGGAACATTGGTCGCCACTGGACTGACAACGCTGTGAACCCTTGACGGACTCGGCGGCCTCGTCTTCGCGATCATGCCGTGCCACCCGGTCGAATCCGACGGGCTGTCATTCGGCCTCACCCGTTCACAGGGCGATGCCTTCCGGCGAGATTGTGGGCCGTACGGTCAGCCGCGGACGGTCCAGCAGACCTACATGCTTGGTGTGATCGTGGGCACTTGCGCTGGTCTCCGTTTCTGCCTGCGCCTGGAGCATCGCCGCGGCGTCCTCAACGGGCATCGCCTCGACTTGGGTCAGTCGGTGTCTGGCTTGGTCAGCTTGGAGACGCCATTGGTCCGCGTGAGCAAACAGGTTGCTGCTGCGGTGGTCCGAGCCAAGGATCTGTCCTCGCAGGGCGGCTCGTTCCTTGGTGTGACGGGCCGCGAGTTGCTGCTGGTCAGCAACGGCGAGTTCGATGTCGCGGCCGGCTGTTGCGACTCGTGGGTCCCGATCAACTCGGGCGTTCACCACCACTGCTGCCCATGCTTGGAGTGTTTGAGTCGTGTGTGGTGTGGAGCCCCATCGGTCGCGGGTCAAGGTTTCGGCGTCTCGGAACGCCCGCTCGGTGGCGGCCAAGGTACGGCTGATGGTGCGGCGTCGCAGTCTTCCGACCCGACCGGTCGTGGCGTGGGCGTCCCACATGCGGTGTTGGGCGGTGAGGAACGCTGTCCCGTCCGTGGTGGCCTGGGCGATCAGGGGTCCGGTGACCTCGTGCCGTATGCGTTGCGCGGCTTGTTCTGCGGTCGTGAGCCGCGCCTGGTATTCCTGCCATTCTGCCCGGTGCTGGCGGCGTTGTTGGTCGAGAAGACGGGCAGCGCGTTCCCAAGTGGTGGCTTGGTGTTCGGCGTGGGCGATCAACGTTGTCAGGCGGGCGCCTTCGGTGTTGACGAGCCGTACCGGACCGTCAGCGACGAGCCCAGCGGTGGCCGTCTTCGCTGCTTGGGTGGCGTTGTCGAGTCCTCGGTCGGCGTGGTCGCGGCCGAGTGCGGTGGTGAACTGGTCGCGGGCGTCGTCCACGCTGGTGGCAACAATGTGGAGGTGGTTGGCGGTCCGGCCTCGGGTCAGGCCGACGTACAGCCCAGCACCGGGCATGGCCTCAGACAGGAGCGTGTGGGATTGGGGTGCGGTAATGCCTTGGACGCCGTAGGCGGTGGCGGCGTAAGCCAGGTGGGTGTGGTCGTTCACATACGCCGGGGGCAACACCACAGTTCGCGGGCGTCTTCGACCGGCGCCAGCTTCCCTGACCCATATGGTTCCGTCATCGTCGATGTGGTGGATGGTCCAGGCCTGCCGGTTCGTGACACCGAGTTTGGTGTCGTTGCGGCGAGTCTGGATCAGATCACCTCGACCCACCGCCAGCCCATCACGGCCAGTGGCCGTGCGGGTATCGTCCACTACTCCGGCCCGGACTCGATGGTCGCGGATGAGGCGATTGAGGACGGTTGCCTGGTCGTTGGTGGCCACCGTGATCGTGGTCCCGGTACGCCAGTCGTGGACGATGGCGGTGTGCGCGTCGTCTTCGCTGTCGTGCAGGTGGACCAACCCCAGGGCGTGCAGGCGGTCGAACAGTCCGTCTGGGTTGTCACCGGCGCGTAGGTCGAGGGTGAACTGGGCGTAGGTGGGGTCGGTGAACCGGTGGACGGCGGTCAGGTCGATGGTGTGGCCCATTATGTTGGCGGCCATTTCCAGGACGCCGCCTCGGCCCACGGCGGGGAGTTGGGCTCGGTCCCCGACCAATGCGATGGTGGCTCCGGCTTCGTCGGCGATGGTCAACAGGGCCAGGGCGGTGTCTTGGTCGAGCATCCCGGCTTCGTCCACCACGATCCGTTCGCCCTGGCCCAATCGGGCGTGGGCCGGTGGGCCACGGTGGGCCACCCCGGTGTCCGGGTCGGTTTGGCCCACTGTGAGGCGGGTCCAGGTGCCGTCGCGGTTCCATCGCCATCCGTGCGCGTATGCCAACGCGGCTACGGAGTTGGCGGGGATTCCGAGTTCTTGGGTGGCTGCATCGGCGGCCTTCTTCGTCGGGGTCACAATCCGCATAGCCCGACCGTCAGATGCGGCGGCGCGGATGGCGGCGCCCAGCATGGTGGTTTTGCCCGCACCAGCAGCTCCCTCCACGATCACCAACGGGTCCATCGAGGCGATAGCACCAGCGGCACGGGTCTGATCCGGGTCCAGTCCAGGCTCTGTCACCCTGGCGGTTGCGGCGCCATCGGGGCGGGTTGCGCGGACGTGGAGCATGTCCCGTAGACGGGTTTCCACCGCGGCGACATGGACCGTGGTCAGGTGGGCGATATGCTCTGGCCGTGCTGCGTCGAGCGGGAGGATTGACAGGCAGTCTTGCAGAGCGAGGTCCACGCTTATCGCGGTGAACGTGCGCAACTCTGTGGGGGTTGCGCGGACACCAGCCTCGGTGACGATCCGGGTGACGTGTTCGGTGATGTCGTGAACAGTCCACGCGGACGCGGCAGCGGCACACCGGTCCAACGCCCGGTTCGCGACCTCTTGGACCTGCAGGTCATCCAACGACTTCGCCGGGGTGGGGTGTGCTCGCGTGAGATCCGGGGTGTATCCGGCGTCGGTCAACTCTTGGAGCCAACATGGTTCGCTGCCCAGCGTGGTGGGCTTCTTCGCCGGGCGGTCGTGGTCCCACGCCTTGGCGTGCAACCGTGCCCGGACCACCGGCCCCGGCTCCTCACCAGGATGGACTACCCGCCATTCGGCTTCGAAGTGGGCCAAGTTCCGATTCACCTGCACGCCGCGTTTACTCATCAACCCGTTCCATGGCACCAGTTCCGTCACTTCCCCAGTCACTGGATCCAAGGTCAGACCATGGGCACCCAACACTGCTGCAAGGTTCGGGTGGGCGGTGATGATCGCAGTCCCCAACGCCCGGATCGCGCCCTGCTGGCGGAACAGGGCCGCGGTGCCCAGGCCCCGCCACGCCCCAGCCGCCCACACACGAGTACCGACCTGTAGATGGACATGCCGATGCGGGTCACCCGCCCGCGACGTGCGATGTGTCACCGCGACCGTGTGCAACTGCTCGACCGGCACCAGTTCCTGCCGTCCGCGCGGACCCACCCGCGTCACCGAATGCTGACCCAACCAGGCTCTGATCTCGGACACCGCGTCGGAGAGTGCCGCATCCAGTGTCTCGGAGACCTGCGGATGCAGGGCCGCGGCGACCGAGAGGGACTTCGGGATGTTGACGACCATTTCCGCGAACCTCGGCGACCCCTGCCGGGTCTGACCCGACACACGTGGAGTGCCCATTGACTCCCCGGTCACCGGGTGGGTCCAGTCCACCCATCCGGCGTACTGCTCAGGCGTAAGCACCGCCTCCCCAGCGACGGCCCCGTCACTGCGGACGACGGCGAACCGCGCCAGAGCGGTGCCGGCTTCGAGGTAGTAGTCATCCGCGCGGGACCGGTCGGATTCCAGGTAGCGGCGAGCATCCGCGCCGGTACCCCGGAACAAGATCACCCCACCCTTCACGACCACCTCCCTTGCGCGCGTACTAGCAACTACCTGAGGTAGCATACGTCCATTCACTTCAGATTGCAAGAGAGGAGGTTGTATGTGGGCCGGTCAGACTAGTGGGCGAGGGTTGGAACGGTCACGGGCCGAGTCTGGGAGGGTCGTGGTGCGGCAGCGCCTGGGAGGGGTTCGGTTCTTGCGGGTGGTTGGCGAGTGAGGCTCGGGTGGTCCTGCTGTTAAGGGTCTGTGGTTTGGTGCGCAGCGAGGGGATCGCGCGGGCCAGGGTGGTTTGCCGTGCGTCGTGTTCGCGCCGCAATCGCCCAGCGTCGATGCTCGGATCGGTGGCGGCGACTGGGATGAGGGCGGCGGCATCGTCCTGGAGGAGCCGATAAGCGAGCGCGGTGGCCTGGCACAGGTAACCGCGCCGATGGCAGGCGTCGGCAAACACCCGCCGGTAGCGGGTCAACCAGTCCACCGCCTCGGTAGGAGTCAGAAGCCGGGCCTGCTCGGTCGCCAACACCTCAGCGGCGCGCGGCCCACCCGGCCATGTGCCGTCATCGGCCCGAGTGTTGTCATACAACACCCGTTCGCGCGAATGAACCTGAATACGTGACACCACCGGCAGGGCCT
>JAISBQ010000403.1 GCA_031266115.1 Bifidobacteriaceae bacterium | reverse complement strand
ACCGGCTACACCACCCTGGTCAAGGTCTCACCCAAAACCACACCAGTGAAGTAGCCACGACCGGGCACCCGTCTGGGGCGCTATCCATCATGGTCCACCTGGCCAGAGTCCTGCTCCACCCAAGTGACCACGACCGGAACCGGCACACCAACGGGAACCCAGCGGAATAGAACCCGACGGGGCCGCTGAGAGTGACCACCACATCACCCCTAGCGGCCCCGCCGGTGTCTGCGAACCCTAGGAGGGGATGAGGACGGCGTCACCGGGGTACAGGGCCGCGAGAGCCTTGTCGAGCGTGGCGAGCGTGGCTCTTGCGTGCTCCGCCAGCGCCACCAGGTAGGCGTCGGTGACCTGCCGATACCCCGCCACGGCGTCCATGTCACTGTCTGCGTAAGACAACGAATCGGCGATGAATGACCAGCCGTGGCGCGCATAGACATCCTTGATGGTGCGGCGCACGAGCGGTGCCGGCACATTCAGTCGGACCAGGTAGCGCATCACGGCACCTTCAGAGATTGGGCACATGGCCAGCGGCGCGATGGTCGCTGCCCAGCGGTCAACAGCGTCGTGATCCGCGTGGTTCGAGGCAAACAACGCAATCGCTGCCGAGGAGTCCAACAGGTGCATCAGATGTTCTCATCAATCAGCCGTGCGGCCTGCTCGGCAGTAACCGTCCCCGGAAGCAGGAACACCGGCAGCCCCGTGCGCGGAGAGGTACTCAACCCCACCAGCCGGGCGCGCGCCGCCAAGGCCTCCTCCACCAACGCACCGAGGGTGGCGGCCAACGACATGCCTTCCCGCTGGGCCTGGCGCTGAGCTTCCTGATAGACGTCTTGCGACAAGCTGGCTGTAGCACGCATGCATCAAGCTTACATCACCTGCTGCACACGCGCGGCGCGACCGTAGCAGTGAGCGCGACGGGAGACCCCGCTGCCAAGCGATCCTGGGCAGCGACCCCACATCCCAGACCGCCGGGCCTGGTAGAGTAGGTACCAACCTACTTTGGAGGACCGATGGCCGAGATTGCCGCTCAGCAGTTCAACCGCGACGTCAGCGCCGCCAAGCGGGCGGCGATGCGAGGACCCGTGTTCATCACCTCGCGAGGAGAGCCGACCCACGTGCTTCTCTCCCTGGCGGACTATCGCGACGCGGTGGAGGGGCGGCGCACGCTGAGGGAAGCGCTGGTCGCTGACGACGACATCGACTTCACCCCCGCCCACCTCGACCTGCACCTCCAGGTGCCGGACTTGTCGTGAGCACTCTCCTGGACACCAATCTGGTCAGCGAGTTGCGCAAGGGTCCCGGCCGAATCGACCCCAACGTCGCAAGGTGGGCTCAGACTCAGCGGCTTGCCGATCATTGGCTCAGCGCCATCACGATCATGGAACTCGCCAGCGGCGTAGCCCGCATCGCCAGGCGCGACGCGGAGCAGGGGCACCATCTGCGCGCCTGGTTGGACACCTCGGTGATCGCCACCTTCCGCAGGCACATCCTGTCGGTGGACTTTGATGTCGCCCTCATCGCCGCGGACCTCCACGTCCCAAATCCGAGCTCAGAACGCGACACCCTCATCGCTGCGACCGCGCTACACCACCACTTGACCGTCGCGACCCGCAATACCAGGGACTTCGAATGCCACGGCGTGGCTACCTTCAACCCGTGGACCGACCCTCGCTGAGTCACCGCTCCGGCATGTCTCCCCGAGGGCGAGTGCGCCAGCCCCTAGCCTGGCCGCCATGGGACTCTATGACGCTATTTTCACGCGCAAGTCTGTCCACAAGTTCGCGCCGGAGCCTTTGGCGGACGATGTCGTCGCCAGGATCTCCGAGTATCTCCAGCGGATCGATCAACTACCCGGCGGCACCGTGCACGCCGAGATCGCCGGGCCAGACGCAGTCACCGATTCCAGCGCGCCGCACTATGTCTTGGCCTGGTGCGAGCCGACCGATGCCGAGTACATCAACACCGGGTTCGTCCTCCAGGCGGCTGATCTGTACATTCGCGATCTTGGGCTAGGCGCGCACTGGAAAGCGATGCCGCGTCTGACCCACGACGACCCCCATCCACGTGGTCTGCACTATTCGAACCTGCTTGCCTTCGGCACGCCGGATGAGCCGATGCGCAGCGGCGAGGCCGATTTCAAGCGGTTGCCCATAGCGACGGTCTCGAACGTCGACAACCCGGTCGCTCGCGCGGCCCGCCTCGCGCCATCGGGCCTCAACGACCAGCCATGGAGGCTGGAGTTCGGCGACGGCGTCATCCGGATCCTCCAGACGCCACGCGGGCCGCTGCGCCTGCTGACCAAGCGATCGGACAAGCTCAGCCTGGGCGCGCTGCTGCGTCACGTGACGGTCGCCTTGGACCATGAAAGCACCCCGATCAACGGCATCAATGTCGACACCTCGGGCAAGCGCGCCATTCTCACGGTGCACACCGGCGCGGCCTGACACGGCCCGCGTCGACGCCGGTGCTCATTCGCGACGCCACCAGGACCCTGGACCAACTCGACCCCGCCGACCATCCCGGCCTGCTCGGGCACATCCAGCTACTCGCCGTCCTCGCGGCCACCGCCCACGACCAGATCGCCGAAACCATCGACGAAATCCCCGTCGACCAACGGGACTGGGACCAGATCGCCGCCGCCATGGGCACCACCAAACCCCAAGCCTGGCACCAATGGCGCACCCACCGCGAAGACCCCGCAACACACATCATCTGACCAGCACAAACACCACCACAGCCCACCACGGGCCACACCACAACCACCACCAGGAGGGGTCAAAATTCACACAGCAAAAAGGGGTCAAAATTCACCCGGCGTTGACACTTTCCTGCTGGGATGGTGGTGCATGGTGCCGGACCGGCCTGGGGGATGGCGGATCTGTCGTGAGGGAGCATCGAGATCGCCGAATACCAGGGTCCACAGGGGGGTCACCGAATCGAGATTGCCGAATACCAGGCTCCGATGCCGAAAACCGGGCCCCACGGGCGGTGGAAGCCTGGTATTCGACAATCTCGATCTCCCGCGAGGGTCCTGGACCCTGGTATCCGACACTCTCGATGCCATCGCGATCGCCCAGCACATCCACGACCTCCACGCCCGAGGTCATTCCCGCGCCCGCGACCGGCGCACACTCGCCCGCCGCCTGCCACACACATCCCACATCCCACCTATGCTCGCCGGTCCCCAGGGACCACACCCATCGCCGAGTCTCACGTTTGGGGGCAGAATCGCCCCTGGGAGCCCCCAAGGGTGAAACTCCACGGGTCGGTGCGGGTTTCTGCGGGAGCATTGGGGTCGAAAGATGTGCTGAGGGGACAGCACGCGACAGTTGGTGACATCACGGAGGGGTCAGGCCAACAGCACCGATCACCCGCCCCCGCCGGCCCGACAAGTACCACGCCGAGACCTTGGGCCAGCGGTAGTCAGCGGGGCGCCACCACGTGCCTTGACCCGGGAGTAGAATGCGCGGCGTGAGGGCGCGGGGCACCTGGGTATGCGGCGTGGTGGTGGGCGCGCTGGTGGCGATGGCGGGGTGCACGGCCGCGGACGACAACGTCACGTCAGTTGACGACTTGCCCTCAGCCCCGGCATCGGTCGCCCCCGTGCCCGACTCCCAGCGCGAGCGGGCCGAGGCGATGGCGGCTTGCCTGGCCGGCAAGTCGATCTCCACCTCCCTCGAGGATCAGAAGGACGGCCAGGCCCTCCTGACCATCGACTCTCCTCCTGGAGCCCTCGCCTGGGTCCCGGGCCCGGCGGGCGGGCCAGTCTACGGGGCCAGGGAGGGTACCGAGACCTACGAGATGGTCAATGCTGCCGAATCCGAGGGCCGGACCCTACTGTGGCTTGGCGGGACCGACCGCACGGCTGACTACGACGCCTGCGTGGCCGCGACCCACTTCACCCAACCGGGCCCGTACGTCGACACAACCGCCGAGCGGCGCCTCAAGCAGCTGGCGACCGATCTCAACAACAACTTCGCCGCATGCGCCCGGGCCAACGGCTTCCCCGATGTCGAAGACGTGCCCCCGCCGGTCATCGACGGCGGCGCGACATGGATGGTACCGCCAGTCCTGCTCCCGCTGAGCATGACCACCGACGAGTTCGTGGACCTGTTCGCCCAGTGCCCGACCTACGACGAGGGTCGTCTGCGCGAATTGGCCGATGGCGAGTACAGCGGTACCGAGATGTTGGGCGGTCTCATGGGCCCGAACTACATTCACGGATTGCCCTGCGAATTCGGCTTGCCCTGCGAGGGTCAAACCCGCCGCGAGCGGACAGATGACGAAGAGGCCCACAGCGAGGAGCTCTACGAGGCGCAGGAGGCCGAAGCCCGTCGGCAATTTGAGGAGATCATCGCGAAGCTCCGCGCCGAAGGCATCACGTACAAAGGCCCCGGTCTTGGCGAACTCGGCTTCTTAGACAGCGAGTAACTCCCGCGAGGAATTACCGCGCCCAGCAACGCTCCCGCCTCACGCCAACTCGACCAGTTCCATGTAATCGTCACGCCACAGGTCCTCGTCGCCGTCGGGCAGGAGCAGTACGCGTTCGGGAGACAGCGCCCGCACGGCCCCCTCATCGTGGGTGACCAGGACCACGGCGCCGGCGAAGGATCGCAGTGCCCGCAGGATTTCCCCGCGGCTCGCGGGGTCGAGGTTGTTGGTGGGCTCGTCTAGCAACAGCACATTGGCCGAGGATGCCACCAGCGTGGCCAGCGCCAGGCGCGTCTTTTCCCCACCGGACAACACACGGGCCGGCTTATCCACGGCGTCCCCGGAGAAGAGGAACGACCCGAGGATGTTCCTCACCGCTGTTTCCTCGAAATCCGGGGCGGCCGCGGCCATGTTCTCCAAGACCGTCTTGTCAACGTCCAGCGTCTCGTGTTCCTGAGCGTAATAGCCGAGGCGCAGGCCGTGGCCGGCAATCACTTCGCCCGTATCCGGAGTTTCTAGACCGGCCAGAATTCGCAGCAAGGTGGTCTTCCCGGCACCGTTCAATCCAAGCACCACCACCTTGCTCCCCCGGTCAATCGCCAAGTCGACCCCCGCGAACACATCCAACGATCCGAAAGACTTGGATAGGTCACTCGCCTGAATAGGCGTCTTGCCCGATGGTGCAGGGTCCGGGAATCGGATCGCCGCCACCTTCTCCGGTGCTCGGGCCCCCTCGGTTGAGGCCAGGAGCTCGACAGCGCGGCGCTCCATGTTCTGGGCCGCCACCGCCTTGGTGGCTTTCGCCCGCATCTTGTTCGCCTGAGCCAACAGCGCACCGGCCTTCTTCTCGGCATTCGCCCGTTCGCGCTTACGCCGCCGCTCATCGACTTCGCGGGCCTCCAGATACGCGTCCCATCCCATCGCGTAGTGATCGAGCACCCGGCGTGAAGCGTCGAGATAGGCCACCGATGTCACGGTGCCCCGAAGAAGGGCGACATCGTGGGAGATGACCACAAATCCGCCATCGTAGGCACGTAAGAAATCTCGCAACCACACCACTGAATCGGCGTCAAGATGGTTGGTTGGCTCGTCGAGCAGCAGGGTATCGGCGCCCGAGAACAGGACACGGGCAAGCTCGACGCGGCGCCGTTGACCCCCCGACAACGTCCCAAGCGTCTGGGCAAGGGCACGGTTATCCAACCCCAGGTTCGCGGCGATTCGAGCCGCCTGGCCCCCCGCGGCATATCCGCCGCGGGCGATGAACTGGGCCTCGAGCTTGGCGTAACGCTCCACGGCGGCCAGAGCGGTCGGTTCATCGCTGCTGCCCATCGCCGTCTCGGCGGCCCGCATCTCATCCGTGATCCGGTGCAGGCCACGCACGGAGAGCATCCGCGCCATCGCCACCTGACCGAGGCCCGCGGTACGCGGATCCTGGGGAAGGTACCCCACATCCTGCGACCGGCGAACCGTGCCCGCTGCCGCCTGAACCTCACCTGCCAGGACGCGCGTCAGGGTGGTCTTGCCTGCGCCGTTGCGACCCACCAGTCCAATCCGGTCTCCTGGGCCAACCCGCAGGTTCGCGCCCGCCACCAGCAGTTCCGCGCCAGCCCGCAACTCGATGCCGCTCGCGGTGATCATGGCCGCCTTCCTCCTCCCTGTTCCCGCACCCCTCGGCGCCCGCACGAGCCTACTTGCCACCGGTGGCGTACCCCATAGACTCGCTGCGGATTGCGCCGCGTCTTGCCCGTCATCGCTCACTCCCTGAGGAGCCCGTCATGGGTCACCAACGGCTCGCCCCCGTGCTCGTGGGCATCGCCGCGTTCAGTCTCGCGCTCGCCGGATGTTCTCAGACCCCGGCCGAGGACGAGGTGGTCTCCGCGCAGCGCCTCGCCAGCGTCCCGGCCAGCCCCACATCCCCCGCATCCCAGACGCCCACTCCAGCGGACGATGCCGGCCCAAGCCCCCGTACGCCATCGTCGGCTCGCGCCGCCTTGACCATCGAGGCGCAGGTGGAACAGGCCGAGGCCGCCTATTCGTGTCTGATGGATGCCGGTTTCGCCGCGACCATCGAGGACATGCCCAGCGGCGAATCCTGGGTGTGGATCGAGAGCGACGATGCGACGATCCAGGTGTGGGAGGACGGCACCAACTTCTACTGGTCGCAAGGTACTCTCACAGACGGTGACGGTCCCGCAGCCCAAACGGAAGCGATGGTCCAGGCCGCCAAGGACTCCTCCTACGGGTACGTGGTGTACATGGGAGACGCAGACCGCACAGCCGACTTCGCCCCGTGCCTCGAGGAAAGCGGTTATGAGTGGCCGGGCCTGAAGTGGATGGACCCCGAAGCGCAGTTGGAGGCGCGCCATAAGTCGGCGGATTTGGCGAACGAGTGGGCCGCCTGCGCCCGCGCGAACGGCGTCCCTGGCGTACTCGATGCCCAGGTCACCGACGATCCCGACCTGTTCCCGGTAGCCCTACTGCCCGCCGGGGTAACCGAGGCACAGATACGTCACCTCCTCGACACCTGCCCGCCATGGGACAAGGAGATCGAAGAGACCAAC
>JAISBQ010000389.1 GCA_031266115.1 Bifidobacteriaceae bacterium | reverse complement strand
GCGCCTGGCGGCGCGTTGGTGGGCACCGGCGGGCCGGGGCTGGGGCTCGGCGAGTCGGTCGGGGTGCGCGGGGAGCCCGAACCCGGTGGGTCGGTCGGGAGATGTCCAGAACCAGAACTCGCGGTATCGCTGGGCGTGCGGCTGGGCGGCTGATCCGTACTCGGAGTGTCGGTCGGGGTGTCGCTCGTGGCCGGAGCGGTGCTGGTGGGCGGGTCGGTTGTCGACGGACCTGTCGTCGGTGGGGCCGTAGTGGGCGGATCGCTGGTTGGCGGGTCCGTCGTCGGAGGATCGGTGGGCGGCGGCGTCACGTCAGGCCGACGGATTTCACCGATCACTCGGTCGAGGACGTTGCCCGCGACATCGGCGACGTGAAGCGTCACAACGCCGGCATATCCGGCGGCCACGGTGCCCGTGTAGACACTCGCCTGGCTAGCGTGGGGAGCGAGGGCCACGGTGGCGCCATCGTCGAGCCGGAGTTGAGCATCGCCCAGGCCGCTGAGGCCGTCGGTCAGCCACACATTGACCTCGACCGGCCCATCGGTGGTCACTGTGCCGCCACTCACCGGCGAACCTCCCCCGGGGGTCAAGGTCGGCGATGAGGCGATCGGCGCCGTCCGGTCGATCCGCACGCTCGCCGTCACCTCTTGCGTCACCGGGTTACCAGCCGAATCCCGCAGCCAGGTACGGATGGTGTGGTCGCCATCGTCCATCAAGTCGACGATGTCGGTCCCCGCGTGACTGAAGCCGGCCACCTCGGCGGGCGGGGTGCCATCGACGGATCGCCACAGGGTGCCGGGGGGGTCGCCATCGATCGCCCAGTGGGCTCGCACCACGACGGGACTGCCTGGCGGAACGCTCTGGGCGTTGATCCACTCGCCCGTGGCGGCGGCTCCGGGTAGGTCGATCTGCAGTGGCGCCACGGAATCGTCCCGGCGATTGAGGATCGTGATGCGGTACACCAAGGGCTCGGGGTGGTCCCACCCCGGTTCCAGCACGGTGATCGCGACCTCGGTGGGAACCGTCTGGCCATCGGTGTCGATCTGCGGCAGTGCGATCCGCGCAGACACCGAGCCCGTGCCCGAGGCGACCACCTGTCCACCAACCTCCACCTCGACCGGCGCGGAGGCCATGGCTGCCAGAGCGCTCAGCCGAATGCTGCGGAGATTCTCGGTGGTGAAATCGTAATCGAAGACATCATCGACGAGGAGATTACCTCCAAACCCTTCGATACCAAAGTTGATGAGTTCACCCATGGTGAGTTCGAACTGAGGAATATACTCGGCCGATACCTTGGTTCCTGTGGATTCGAAGGTCACCGTGCGGACGTGGTGCTGTTCCGGCCGGAACATGGACGCCTCGCCATCGTCTGCGGCAAAGAGGAACTTGGTTTCCACAATGCGGTCGTCATCGTCGAGCAATCTCACCAACACATTCCCGCCGTCGATGTCGCGTAATCCCATATTGAAGGCGTCGACTCTGGCCTGGGTGCGCCCGTCCGTTACCGCGAGTTCGGTGTCGACCGAGACACGAGGGTAATCGTCGGCAGGCACGAATCCCGTCAAGGTGTGCGCAACGGTGTTGTGCGTGGTGTCACTTTCCAGCAGTTCCTTATCGTCCTCGGCGATCCAGGCACGCGCGACAACACCGACGCTGGGCCATTGGTCCTCATGCGAGGGAACCGTGGACACCCAGTCGCGCAGGTCGATGGGGTCGCTCACCGCAGTGAACACGCCGGCGTCGATCAAGGCGAGGGATTCATCGTCGGCCACGGTGATGGGGGGAGCCATAGGGGGTCCCTCGGCCACACCCTGGGTGAATTCGATATGGACTTCCCTGCCGCTGCCCGCCAGCGGCACGGGGGTGGAGTTGGACAGTGTCACCGCGACGGTCCGCTTGGCATCGAATTGTTCTGCGGTCGCGATCCTGGTGACCGAGACGTCGCTAATCTCCAGATAGATGTTTCCCTCATCAATCGCCGTCGTACCATCCGAGAAGGTTGCGGTAAGCCGATAGTCCGGACTCACGATCTGTTCCGGAACGGGATACTGGGCATTGACGGTGAACGCCTGGCCGGGAGCAGTCTGGACGTCCTCGACGGTCAGTGCGGTAGTGTACGTGCTCGCGTCGGGATCCTTGAACGCAACCTCCAGCGCGGTCATGGGCACCAGACCGGTGTTGACTACCTGGAAGCCCACCGGTAAGTCAGCTTCGGGCATCAATTCCTCATAGGCCGGAAGGATATCCGGGATGTCGATGGCGTTATCCAGGGTACCGGAGATCGCATAGATTCCGGCGTCGGTCACAGGGAGTTCGAAGAACTCGTCAGACCCCTCAATCGGAACACGCGTGGTCTGGCCAGAATCGGTGGTGCCGAGGAAGACCGCCGAGATTGAGCGTGGCGCCGTCGCCCAAGCGTCCACGTGGTCAATCCCCATCCCCTCGGGCATCTTTGCCACCTCCAGTGGCGCCGAGAGGATCAGTTCGCCGTCCACGCGGGAGAAGGTCGAGGCGCGCAAGTAGCCCGTAGAGGTGGTGGCAACGTGTCCGGCATCGGGATCGGCATCGGGATCCATGCGTGGATCTGCGCCCCGCCACAGGACCGTCACGTCTTCCAGGCGCCCACCCGGGGACAGGACCAGGCTGAAATCGCCAGAGGCATGAGTGGCGATCGGCACGGCGTCGCTCGCCCGTGTGGGCGTGTCGGCCAGGACGGCGCCCGTGGTGTCGAAGGTGGCAAACCGCAGGTCGGAGGAGACCAGCGAGTCGGGGCCGAGGCCCGATTCCTGCCAGACCAGGAGGAATTCTCCGCCCGGTGCCGACGCGACCGGCGCCAACCTCGGGTTCGCGTTGACCGTGTCGATCCCGCTTGCCTCCACCGTGGCGACGACCCGGTTGGTGCCGCTCCCAGCCTGCTCAGGGGTTGGCGTGGGCCGATTGGTGTCGATGACCGTGTAGACCACCTGCTTGGAATCGACTCCCTGTTCCACCACGTAGGCCAGCGCCGCGGTGCCATCCGGCAGGATCGCGGCAGTCAATCCAGCGACGGTGCCGTCGCTGCCGTTATAGGCAACCTCGGCGGCGGGGCTCCACCCGGTCTGTGCGTCCCATACCCGGTACACGACCGTATCCGCACCGGTCACAGTGTTGGTGACGTCGGCGTCCGCCCGACCCAACCGCCAGGCGACGATGCCGCGAGTGTCGTTCGCCGCAACCACCGGCCCCAGATCCGCCATGGCGTTATTGCTGAGGCGTGTGGTCTGCCAGGAATCACCCATCCGTACCGCGGCATAGGTTTCCGTCCCGAAGGCTGTCCGGTTGATGGACGCAAGGTCGGGGGTCTGACCGCTTTCGGCAGTCGGATCGGTCATGAGGCGGGTCCACGACGCGACCGCGAGGTCATCGTCGCCGGCCACGGTAAGCCCGGTGTCGCCGTAACCGCCATCGTCGATCACCCCTCGGTCAACCCACCCCGTGCCCACCGCCTCGGCCCAGGCGGCTCGAGTGTCGCGGATGTCCTGCGATCCCTGATCCGAGTGGTACACGAAGGCCGATCCGTCATCGAAGGCGTCTGGCTGGGCGAACGGATATGTCCCGGCCTGGATCACCGCCGGCACACCGTTCCCGGCGGTCCATGCACGGGTCATTGCCTGCGTGAGCGGCCCAGTCCACTGGCGCGTGCCGTTCGCCAGATAATCGCGCGACTCCGGCTCATAGTCGACCGCGGGGGCCTGGGCGGCCGCCACCTGGTACGCCGCTGCCGCAGCCCCCACCTCCGGACTGGTGAGTGCATGCCCATCAATATCGCGACCCGTGGTTGCTCGCCAATACGCTGAGATCTCCTCCCAGTGCCCCCACATTGCCGACGGCGTCGTAAAGTCGATCGAAACCGGAGTGAAGGTAGCGCTCACGAACAAGAATCGGGCGACAAACTGCACAGCCAGCGAAAGCTTGGCGTTGAGTGCTCCACCGTATTCCGATCGCAGGTCTGAGTTTTGCAAATAGCGCCTAGAGAGCCACTGGTTTTGCAGATTCACGGTCCCAGAGGCGGCAATCCCGATCTTGAGTGCCACAATAGCAATGTCTAGGCCTACTCCCGCAAATACGTAGGCTGTACCGAGCATTCTCAAGAGCACCTGGTGATCCACTTCCCATTCAGAATGTGGATCGCTCCAGATTTGTTCTTCACCATCGTAGGTCTGAACATCTTCGACTGCGTTCAGGTTGTAGTTGAACGTCATGGCACCGGACGCGCCGAGAGTGACTGTCACTGGCACAACCCACGCCAGGAAGTTCTGCGTGAACTCGATTCCCGCGGCAAAACCCACTTCGAACCCTCCTCCGAATGGCCGGAAGCGCCACTCCCGGCTCACGGCGTCCCATTCGAACAGTCCGGTGAACCGGAGACTCGAGGAGAGAGCGAAGCTAGGACTCAAGTCTTTGGTAAGGCGAGAGGCCTTATGTAGACCCTTTTCGGCAGCATCGGAATAGGCGGCGCTTTCGGCAGCACCCTTCCAATACTCGCCCTTTCTCATGGCGTTGGCGTCAGGCAGGTTCATCATTCCCCCCACCTCAAGTTGGTCGAAATTGAACGCCGGGGCCCCATCGTCGCCCATCCAAATAAACCCGGGATCTACGCCTCCACGGCCACCTTCCGGGATGACGTCCGTAGGAACCCCTTGATCAGATGTCGCCTCAAAGACACCAACGAACGTGTATGGATCGTTCGTGGGAGCGATACCGACGTCAAATGTCGGGACAATTGGAGTCAGGCCGGTCAACACGCCGAGCAACCCGGTCAAGAGAGGATTGTCGACACCGAGCGCACCGACATCGTCCATGCCCGCCGTGAGTACGCCAGGATCTTTGACATCCGCGATCGCCTGAGTGGGATTAAAAGCCAGCCCAAGCCCATTGACCACGTTGATTCCCGGCTCAATGGACCAGTGCCGGGGCGTCGAGTAATTGACAGAAACACGGAACTGCAGAGGCTCCATCGCTCCCGTGTCCAGGGACATCGTGTCTTCGTCGAGGGTCGCTGCATGGTGCAATACGGAAAAGGTGGAGAACGGGTGAGACTGGACAGCCGTCGATTGGGACTCGGCCGACGGATCGACTGCGGTGAGCTGGACCGAGGCCGCCTGCCCCTCCTGAGGGCTGAGCCCTAGGCAATACAGGGTGCTGTTCAGGTGGATCTCCGGCAAAATCTGACTCGGTCCCGTCCTGTCGCCGCGTTCAAGCTCAACGGCTGTCCTGTCGCGCGCATCGGATTCGAGGATGTCGAACGCCGTGCATGTCGAAGGGCTCGGTGCCGGCCACATGTGGGCCGTCGTGCTGACGGCGCCTGCCCGGCCGTTGACGCCACCGGTGCCCTCGATCTCCACCACGAGCGGTCCGTAGGAAGCGGGAAAGGAGATCTCGAACGCATATCGGAGGACATCTGAGGTGCGAAGCCGGTTCCCGTCGCTCGCGAGGTCCTCCGCCTCCCACATCACGGTGGCCGAGCCGTCGCTCGACGTGGTCATGGAAACCGAGCTTCGGGTTGGGGCCATCTGAGTGGCCGACAGGTAGGTGCCGTTCTTGTAGACCCCGCCGTTGATGGCGATGTCGCCCACGTACGGCTGGCCATCCGGGCGCACGAAGTACACGGTGGTCGACGACGGGCGCCTGAGATTGACCAGGTTGACCGGATATTGATCCAGCACCGTGGAGTTCCGCTCACCCGTGGCGAGGTTCGCGTGGGCGATGGTGCCCATGTGCATCTCATCCTGATACGTCGAAGAAAAAACGACATCGGACGCGATGGACGATGGGACGTACACCGCAAGTTCTCCCTGCGCGTTGGTGGTCTCGGTCCGCCGGGCACCAGTTCCGTCCGCGAACTGAACCTCCGTGACCACCTTCGGGCTGACTTCGAAGATGTAGAGCTTGTCCCGCAAGGTTTGCACCTCGACATCGAGGCTCGCGGTCAGGCCCAACTCCACATGCCGAACCGAGATCGTGGTCTCGCCGGTATGGAAACCCAAGAGAGGGTAGGCAGTATCTGGATCACGCGAGACCTGTCCAGGGGTGGCCATATTGGTGAACCAGGCACCGTCTTCGTTGCCCACCGTGGCGGCAGTGGAGTCGGTGGAGGACCATTCCATTCGGTCGATGCCGGCCTGCCAACCTGCGGGGGCCACTGAGATCGTGTCTCGCAGTTTAAGTCGATCCGCGCGCAGGTCCGCCAATAGCTGCCCGCTTGACCGGGCAGCAACCCACGCCTCGTTCGACATGCGGTGGCTGACACCGGCGGACGATCTGTTCACGGATATCCGCAGCGCCTCGCGGGCGTACACCATCACCGTCGCTGAGGCGTAGGACCATGCCGCATCTGTCGAGTTCTTCACCCTGACGCTCGCTTGGTAGGTGTCTCTGGCCCCGTCTGAGGGGCGGTGTGAGGCGGTCACGGTAAAGGACCCGCCGTCAGCGTCAGCGCCCTCGACAACACGCCCCCCGCTGCTGAACGTTCCCGGCATTCCTGAATCACCCGGCGTGAATTCAACGCGGCTACCGGAAACAGGCTCTCCATCACGGGTCAACTCGAACTCGAACGCGCTCGCGTTGATGGGATCGAACCCATCCATAGTCCACGTGAAGGTCAGGGCTTTGCTTTCACCGGTCTCCAGGACAATCTGGTCACCGGAGTCGCTGGCCAAACTCACCTTCGCGGGCGAAGCCACCGTAACTATGGTGCCGGCCGCGCGCAGCACCGCGCCCGAGACGAGCGGGTTGGGCGTCGAGATCAGGTAGCTGTACGCCGGCGCGCCGGCGATCGACATCTGCGTCAACACCCCCGCCGGCACGGACCAGCCCGACGAACTCCCGGTCACCTCACCGCTACTTACGACATCGTCGAGGGTGTTCGCGTCGATCAGAGTCGCCATGGTCTCCTTGGTCAGGTTCCCCCGGAACACGTGAACGGAGTACTGTCCATCCCCTTCAGGCGGCGACTTCACCTGGTTCTTGACATAGTCGACATTCGAGTTCCAGGCCAGACTTGCGGCGCTGCCGCGGGTGATCCACACTAGGCCGTTGTTGCCGGCCACATCGACAAACGGTGTGTCGCTTTGAACCACGTCGATCGGCTCGCTGCGGTAGAACGTCGAGGAGAAGGGACCGTTCCCAGCCTCAATCACCACTCTGACGCGGCCAACGCCACCAGACTTCCCTGTGGCGCGCAACACTTGGTCGTTCAACTCGGCAATATCCGGGCTGCCCTCCACGACCTCCAACGACCACGTGAGGTCATCGCGGTAGGTCACGGTCGGATTCACGATCGTGTAGCCAAATCGGGCATTGTCGCCTCCCGCATAGACCCGGTAGAGCGATGGAGCTGTCCAGCTCTCTGGGTAGATGAACTCAATATCTCCCGCACCGAACACGATGGCACCAGCCTTCGTGAAGTCGGCGTGCGTGATTCCCTTCTTCCCGGTCATCAGTTCCCACTGAGGGTTGGCCGCTGTTCCGAGGTTCCGATAGATCTCCACTCTCAGCTCTTGGAAGTCTGTCGCATTCTCTAGTTGGAACGTGGTGCTCAGGTCGCCAGGCGTGCCGGCAACGGGTCGCATGGCGTGATAGTCGGCACCCCAGTTCGCGCCGCTGCCCAACGGTCCTTCCCCGTTGATGGCGACAACCACGCCTTGATTGAAGAAATCGTCTCCCAGCGCGGCGTCGTAGAGCCAACACAGGTGCTGCCCGCTCCCCCGGCAAGGCGTCGATACGGTGACTTTCACCTCCGTGTCCGTTGGTCCGTATGCTGACTTATCGACGGAAACGGAGTTCAGCCCTGCCAGCCCCATCACCGCAGGAAACGTGACAGTCGAAGGCAGGGTCGGTGTACCGGCATTGAGCTTGAAGGTCTTCCCGGACAAGTCACGGATCTCCACATCGCCGATCCGCCCAATGGCGCCATTCCCAGCATCTCGCTCCAGCAGGAAGACGTGCCGACGCGACGACGTCTGCGGATCGGCTGCCCCGACCAGGGTCTCGAAAGCGGTTCCCTTGTTGATGGCGGCCTGCACGGCCCGCACCGGTTCGCTGAACTCCACCACGATAGGTACCATCATTCCTTCGCGGTATTCTCCAGCGGGCACGGAGACTCCCGCAATGCGAGGATCCTCGGCGTCCACGAAGTGGGGCGCCAGCCCCACTCTCATGCCATAGACTGGCCGCAGATGATTGGTGAGAACTGTCTCATAGGGGACGGTGAGACTAGTATCGAAGACGCAATCCCGAGTGCCTGTTGCCGGTGTTACGTACCCGCCGTTTTCGCGGGTTACATCGAGGACAAAGCTGCGCTGAGATCCATCCTTCAAGGCGGCGACAAAGTCCGCCTGAACATCCCCTGGAGGACCGTCCGCCGTCAGATCAAGAGTGAGGGGTTCTTCCACCGAGAACTCGGGTCGGGTGACAGTGTGAAATGCTCCGCCATATCCGTATTCCGTCGTGTCACATGCTGTCTTGTATTGTCGCGTGGGATCCGCGATCACATCGGCTACGTTGCGGTCGAGACCGAACGTCACGCTGATTGGCGGATCGTCTGGGTATGAACGCGTCGTATTGGCGGATAACCCGGCATCGAATCCCGTGATGACCCCTTCGGCAACCAAGGAGCCGATGTGACTGGTGGCGACCTGGTTGGCGACGTGGTAGACGATGCGACTCACGGAGTAGTCCTCGATCGTTTGGCGCGATGATACTTGTGAAGGGACGGTCGATGTCCCCCAAGCGCCCCAGCGATTGTAGGAGCCATAGATGGGGAGCGAATAGTCGCTAGTGACACCGGTCCTGGATTGTTTGCAGCGCGCGAACCGGGTCCATCCTAGGGACCAATCGGACGAGGTGGTGGTGTAACCCCAGTAGTTTGCCTGGATCATCGTTCGGCATATGGCGGCGTCGATCGTGGTCACCGCGTTGGGATCGGCAGTTGGCGGGCTGAGAAGCTGCGTAGCGGAATTGTACGGCGCCCACCAGCTGCCGACC